>CAYQSL010000005.1:0-26597 GCA_964420165.1 uncultured Gammaproteobacteria bacterium
AGGGACGATATCTTTATTGTACATGACTTATAAAATTTCATACAGTTGGTATATTTAGTACTTTAATTTTTTTTGATTAGATGTACATTTAAACCATCTAGCTTTTCATATATAGAAGCGCTATATCTTATGAAAAAGACTATATAGAATACTTTAATAAGCTACTATTTGAATTTATATTATTAGAGTAGACGCAAATGTTTATACCTTCGACAATCAAACTAATAGCAGTCTCTGGTATCATTGCTTTTTCATCTTGGCTTGCAGGTAAAAAGCCAGAACTGGCAGGTTTTATTATTGCAATGCCAATTGCTTCTATGATTGCTTTAGCTTTTTCCTACTTGGAGAATAAAGATAGTTCTACAAGTATTGTTTTTGCCAAAAGTATTTTAATAGGAGTACCGGTGTCATGGTTATTCTTTCTTCCTTTTTTCTTAGCTGAACGTTTTGGATTTGGCTTTTGGATTGCTTATGTACTTGGTCTCGTCCTGCTTATAATTGGTTACTTTATTCATAAGTTTGTGATGGGGTTACTATAAATTTATGTGACTTCACAAAAAACAAGTAAATTGCAATGCTTGCTTAAACAAGAAAGTGCCACTATTAGTAGTGGCACTTTCTTTTGTCTAGTAATTTATATTTCTGGAGCTATTAAAAATTGGATGGATTTTTAATATTATCGCCAGCAGCAATTTGGTTATTATTTGCCTTACTGTTTCCTGTCGCACTACTACTTCCTGCATTATTGGTCTCACCAAACCCAGGATTAGAAGGAGTTACATTAGAACTATTGGATAAAGCTCCTGTTTGACCGCTGCCACCTGCTCCGCAGCCTTTACTGCCACAACCACAGCCACCAGCTTTACTCCATGCTGCTTGACTGTTTCCTGTAGCAGAAGCTTGGTTACTATTTTGAGCTAATGCAGAAGGATTATTAGCAACAAGTCCTTGGAAAGGTAATTGTGAAAGAATTGGATTAATATTACTTCTAGCATTGGCTACTATTTGTCCCAGGGGCGGAGTCAGTGTTTGTAGTGGTATTTGCTTTTGGATGTATGGATCATATTGAGATTTGGGGGGGAGTGTATTTTTTATCATAGTGATTGTCTATAACAAACCTGTATTAAATTTAAGTAAGGGGAAAGTCTCTACTTAAATTAGACTTATTGCTTGACTCTATACTCGACTGTAGAGTTTACACTTCTAAATGAGTTGAGGTGCGGTAAATGAAAATTGGAGAATTGGCAAAAGAAACAGAAGTTAGTGTCCAAACTATTCGTTACTATGAACAGCAAGGAATAATACCTACAGCAGAAAGAACTGAATCTGGTTACAGAATCTATAGTAAAGAAATAGTAGACTTAATCTTATTCATTAAACATGCCCAGGAGTGGAATTTTTCTTTGAGGAAAATTAAACAGTTATTGGAAATTAAAAATAATCACAAATCAAAGGGATTAAGAGTCAAAATAGTTCTAGAACAAGAGATAAGTGAAATCGATAAAAAACTTGGATCTTTAAATAATATAAGAAACTACCTTTCAAAATTAAATGAATCTTGTTCAGGGGAAATGCTTGCAGGAGAATGTCCAATTTTAAAAAACATTCAACAGGGAAATAAAATTAAGGACGAAAAAAATTAAATGCAAAAAATCCTTTTAATAATTTTATTTATCTTTTTGTTTACTCAAAATGCAATTGCACAGGAAGCTTTAACAGAAGTGAAAGCTTTAAAAATTGCTATAAGCAAAAATCCAGATTTGCAAGTAATTTTAAAAGAACTTGGGCTTGCAGAAGCTGATTTAAAACAAGCTGGTATTTTAGAGAATCCAATTATAGCTGGGGACTTTGCTTTCTACAATTTAAAGGATTCTTTTAAACCAACAGTCTCCATTCAAAAAAATATTACAGATTTAATTTTAAGAGCTTTTAAAGTTAAGCTTGCTAAAGGTAAATTAGATCAAGCAAAAAGTGAGATTGAGTTTGCAGTTGCAAATCTAATATTTGAGCTAAGAATACATTACTACAACTTTGCTGCGGCAAAACAAATTTATGATTTGTATCAAAAAATTGTCCTTGCTGCTGAAATTGAATCTGAGTTTGCAATAGAGCAAAAGAAGGCTGGCAATATTAATGACCAAGATTTCATCAGTCATCAAATAGATCTCACTAAAGCAAAAATGGAGCTGATTGAAATTAAAAAAGATTACAAATTAGCAAGATTAGAACTGATCAGGATCTTAGGTCTAAATCAGGAGGATTTTAATTATGACGAGAATCTTCTTCTTAATGAATTACCTCCTAAAGAAATTCAGGAATCCGAATTAGAGAATTTAGCTTTAACTAATAGAGCAGATTTAATTGCTCAGAAACAAGAAATAAAAGCTTTAGAAAGATCTCTTAAATTGGCTAAATTAGCAAGCCTCCCACCAATTCACGTTGGTGTTGAATTTCATGATGAGCCTGATGGCACTGCTTGGGCACCTATTATTCAAACAGAGCTGCCGATTTTTAATCGTAATCAAGGTGAGAGACAAAGGAGCAGAGTTTTATTAGAGCAAAGTCAAAGCAAATTGGAAGCTAAATTTTTGGATATTAAAACACAAGTTAGGATTGCTTATATTAATCTTTTTACTCATCGCAATATAGTTGAATCCTATTCAAAGCTTCTAGTTGAACAAAACATGAATCTGCTTGAATTCACGGGATTGAGATATAACTATATGCTTGCAGATATATATGATTTACTGCATGTTAAGACTTCAACTCTTGAAGCAGAGATTTCTAATGTTAGAGCTTTAAGGAATTATTGGATCAATAGAGCTGATTTAGAAAGAACTATTGGCTTAGGTTTACTAGAGGAGAAAAATGAAATATTCAAAAATTTTTAGTTTAATTGCACTACTACTATTTTCAACTTCATTTGCCAAAGCCAAAGAAAATGGAGCATTAGCATACACCCCTGTTATTACTCCAAACGGTTCTACCGCAGAATGGACTTTGGAAGAAGGTTATAAAGTATTTAAACTTGAAGTTAATGAATGTCAACATGAAGTTTCTCCTGGCATGGTTATTAGAGCTTGGTGTTATAACGGACAGACTCCAGGTCCTACTATTGAAGCAGTTGAAGGCGATAAAATCAAAATTCAAGTTACCAATAAGTTGCCTGAAGAGACTACAGTACATTGGCATGGAATATTTTTACCAAATGGAATGGATGGAGTTTCTGGTCTAAATCAAAAACCAATTAAACCTGGCGAAACTTTTTTGTATGAATTTACCTTAAAACAAAATGGTACTTTTATGTATCATTCACATGCTGATGAAATGGTACAAATGGGATTAGGCACTATGGGATTTTTTATAATTCATCCGCGCAATCCGGAAAATCCAAAAATCGACAAAGATTTTGCAATTATGCTCAGTGAATGGTATGTAGAGCCAGGAACAGAGCGTCCTAATCCTAACGTGATGACTGATTTTAATATATTTACTTTTAATAGTAGAGCTTTTCCTGGAACAGATCCTTTAATAGTAGAGAAAGGTGATCGAGTAAGAATTCGTTTTGGCAATGTTGCTCAAGAGTCACATCCTATTCATTTGCATGGTTACAACTTTAAAATCACCGCAACAGATGGAGGCAAAGTCCCTATTACTGCCCAGTGGCCAGAAACTACGGTTTCAGTATTTCCTGGTCAAACTAGGACCATTGAATTTGTAGCAGATGTTCTTGGTGATTGGGCTATGCATTGTCATAGAAGGCATCATCCAATGAATGCAATGGGACATACTGTAACCAACGTACTTGGTGTTGATCAAAGTAAGCTGGGAGAAAAAATTCAAAGTTTATTACCAGATTACATGCCTATGGGTACTAATGGAATGTATGAAATGCTTGAGATGCCCATGCCAGGACCGCCTAACACTTTACCTATGATGGGAGGAGTCGGACCTTTTGGACCTGTTGGTATGGGCGGAATGTTTACAATTGTAAAAGTTCGAGAGAAAGGTAATCTTACTGAATGGTATCAACACCCTCAAGGAACAGTTGCAAGTCCAATTAAAGTAAATCAAGAGCCTAACTCAAAACCAGTAAACAAAAATACCAAACCTATAAATATAGAACCTGCTATTCAAAGCAAGCCTCCAGCTAAGATGGAGCATCATCATATGAATTAGAAATTCTTATTCAGTAAAGATCACGAAACTGTCTCAATAACCATGACTCAAAAAAATATTATTTACATATGTCCTATGCACCAAGAAATTCGCCAAGAAGGTCCTGGTACTTGTCCTATTTGCGGCATGGCATTAGAACCTGAAACCGTTACAGCTGATAGCAGTTCCAATCACTCTGAATTAAATGATATGCAGCGTCGATTTTGGATTGCTCTTGTGCTTTCCGTGCCAATTTTTATTTCAGAGATGGGTGGTCATTTACTAGGATTCAAACACCTCATCCCTACTTCTCTTACAATCTGGCTACAAATGATATTAGCTACACCCGTAGTATTGTGGTGCGGGTCGCCTTTCTTTTTACGTGCCTGGGAATCACTTAAAAATCGCAGCTTAAATATGTTTACATTGATTTCCATGGGTACTGGTGTCGCATGGGCATACAGTATGATTGCGTTACTATTCCCCAATTCGTTTCCTGATACTTTTCGTAGTAACGGACTTCCTGAAGTATATTTCGAATCTGCAGCAGTTATCATTACTTTAGTTTTACTCGGACAAATATTAGAGCTTAAAGCTCGTGAGCAGACAGGTAGTGCGATTCAGGCATTATTAAAACTTGCACCAGAGAAGGCGACTCGCATTTTAGATGATAAGAATGAAGAAGAAGTATCTCTTGATCAAATACATGAAGGTGATTTACTACGTGTTCGTCCAGGAGAGAAGATACCAGTGGATGGAGAAGTGACAGAGGGCTATAGTAATATTGACGAGTCTATGATTACTGGTGAGCCCATGCCGATATTAAAAGAAGCAGGGTCAAAAGTAATAGGTTCTACTATCAATCAAACTGGTAGCTTTATCATGAAAGCAACCCATATTGGCAGTGACACAATGTTGTCACGAATTATTCAAATGGTCAGTGATGCTCAGCATAGTCGTGCACCTATCCAAAGACTTGCAGATCAGGTATCTGGTTATTTCGTACCAGTAGTTATAATCACCGCCATTTTGGCTTTTATTGCATGGGTGGTTTTTGGTCCAGAACCTGCTTTTAGCTATGCCTTGGTTGCCGCAGTATCAGTGCTCATTATTGCTTGCCCTTGCGCTTTAGGTTTAGCAACACCGATGTCTATTATGGTTGGTATTGGTCAAGGCGTGCATAATGGAGTCTTAATTAAAAACGCAGAAGCTCTTGAGCGCATGGAAAAGATTAATATGTTAGTAGTTGATAAGACTGGCACTCTAACTGAAGGACACCCTAAGCTAACTCAAATATTTGTTTTTAATGGATTTCTCGAAGATGACATATTGGCATTTGCTGCTTCACTAGAGACTAGTAGCGAGCATCCTTTAGCATATGCCATTATCACGGCAAGCAAAGCAAAAAACATCACACTTCAATCTGTATCTGAGTTTGATGCTCCTAGTGGCAAGGGCGTTATCGGAAAGATACGAGACCGTAAGGTAGCTATTGGCAATACCAAATTAATGAATGAGCTTGGCGTGAATGATACCGAATTTTTGTCTCAAGCTGATGCTCTACGCAATAAAGGTGCAACAGCGATGTTTATGGCTGTCGATAGTAAAGCTGCTGCAATCCTAGCTGTAGAAGATCCTATTAAGGCTAGTACTCCTAATGCTATCAACCAGCTCCAGGAAGACGGCATTGAAATATTAATGCTGACAGGTGATAACAAGAAAACAGCCGAGGCTGTTGCCGCTAAGCTTGGTATTAAAAATATTATTGCCGAAGTCTTACCAGAAGATAAAAGTCGAGTTATTGGTGAACTTAAACAAAAAGGTCATATAGTAGCAATGGCTGGAGATGGAGTAAATGATGCACCAGCACTCGCACAAGCTGATGTAGGTATAGCCATGGGTACAGGAACAGATGTTGCTATTGAAAGTGCTGGAATTACTCTTTTGAAGGGTGATTTGACGGGTATTGTAAAAGCACGATCTTTATCAAAAGCTACTATGAACAATATTCGACAAAATTTATTCTTTGCGTTTGCTTATAATGTACTCGGAATTCCATTGGCTGCTGGCATGCTTTACCCTAGTTATGGATTACTATTAAGTCCTGTTATTGCCGCCACTGCAATGTCGTTAAGCTCAGTTTCCGTTATCTGCAATGCTCTTCGCTTGCGCTGGAGAAAGTATTAAATGCAAATACCAGGTCTATCTAACACTTTGGTGATGATGAAGTTGGACTTTATCATCTGAATTAGTGATGATTGAAAATTTTTTGAAGTATATTAAAAAAAATAGCCTAGATTTTACTCTAAGCTATTTATTACTTACTAATTTATAGAATTAACCACAATTACAAGGATTGCATTTGCATACCTTGCATCCACAGCTAGCTGCATTTACCATTACAGTACTACCTGTTAAGAGAGCTAATACTAAAGTAGCCGATGATATCAATTTTTTCATTATTGTTCTCCTTTTTAATTTCGAACTGATTTATAATGATATTATTCACTCTAAAGTTAACTTGAGAGTCAACACTTTTTTGAAATAATTTTTCAAAATGCCAAAAAATCAACAAAACTATGTACAAATTGGCGAACTTTCTAAAGAAACGGGGGTTGCGGTTAGTGCACTTCGTTATTACCAAGAAGTAGGGTTACTAGAACCCAGTTATATATCAGAAACTAAATATCGATATTATCAATTTAGCGACATCGCTTTAGCTAAATTCATTAAAAAGTCTCAGAAATTAGGCTTTAGTCTTGATGATATAAAGCAGATTCTAAATGAACGTCATCAAGGAAGATCCCCTTGCCCTAAAGTAAGATCTCTTGCAAAGCAGAAAATAAATAAACTTCACGAGCAAATTGAAGAGCTTAGGGACCTTGAAAAAGAGCTTAAGAACTACATTACAGAAGCTAGTGCTGAATTAGAATCCAACTCAACGGATAGTCATATTTGCGGTCTGATTGATAAGGTAAAGACTTAGAAAAGAAAAAACAAAAACTTTACAATGCTTGAACAAAAAAAGACTTTAAAAACAGTTCTAGACCTAAAAGTTCTTCAAGAAGATATTAAATCTCAGTATAAAAGCAAACTAAAAAATGCCAAAACCGAATTTGACCAAACAGTTGTCAAAGCACAACATAGTGAAGCTTTAAGGCTTGCTACTGAGAACTTACAAAAGATTCCAGAGAAAGACTTACAAAAAGCAATTTATACATCAAGCTTTTCTTTTTTGAAAAGCTTTGTAAGTCCATATTACAAAATTAAAAATTTAGCTAATAAGAATAAATTTGTAATTAAATCTGAGATTGATGGAATTTGTTTGATTTTACTTTTTGATAAAGGTGAACTTATTTATGTATACATAGACCTTAAAAGACTCTTCGAAAAGTTTACTATTTCAAAGCCTAATTATGATGATTATTTTTGGGTTTTTAATCATCAATTGACTTTTAGACTATGCAATCTTTTACCTAGTAATCTGATATGGGAGTATTTGCCTTTAATTAATGAATATTATAAGTTTGCTGAGATACAACCTTCTGATATTAATCAATTTGAAAAATATTTTGATGATTCATCTAGATATCATTGTTTTTATTGTTTTAAAAGACTTAAATTAAAAGCTTATTTTTGTTCTTCCGACTGCCATAAAGGATTCCTAGGAACTAAGGGAAAGGATAACCAAGAATACTTTTCATCTTTTTCTATCCATAACGAACTGATCTCATTGAAAAAAACTTTTGATCGAACTATTGATTCTTGTTTCTCAGAAGAGATTTTAGAAAAGATAGATGATATTGATGTAATTTGGCGAATCCCAAAGTATGGAGACAAAGTTATTCAGAATCAATCATACATTGCTGAAACATTTATTGAGAAGTTCTTAGACTGTATTTCCAAAAAAAAATTTAATTGTATTTTAGAAGCTAAAGATATTTATAATCCTGATTTGGCTAAAACTACAAAATCATGGTTAGGTGATTTCTCGGCTTTAATGTCTTTTTTCATTTTACAAAAAAAATATTATGGCTTCAATAACGTAATCAAAATTGAATTTGAAGATGATAAGGGAAAATTCATAAATTTAAAAATTTCAGGTAGAGAAGATAAGGAAGGGAACCTCTTATTCACTCCTAAGATACATTCAATTACAATCGAAAATATATCAGCCTATACAACATTAATGAACAAGGCTTTAAAAATTACACAAACTTCTCAAACATCAATTTCAGAAGAATCTATTAGATTGTCTAAGTTTAAAATAGAAGAATTTTTACCAAAAGCAATAAATCACCTTACTCTAAAAGAAATACTGGATATTAGAGATAAAGAAGAATCCGCGTCTTAGAGCAGAAAGGATAGGATAACATCCACTCTAAAGATCTTTTTAAATTAAATTTATAAGCTGTTAAGCATGGAATTCATAAGGAAGACTATATCCATGCCTACTGAGTTATTACAAATAGCAATTCAACTTGCGAAATATCACAAAATGACTCTGAGTGCTTTATTAAGGCAGTTACTGCTTAAAGAAGCAAGAGAGCTTGGACTAGACAATATCAAGTAAGGAATAATCAAATGTTAGTAGAAATTTCAGCAGCAAGGCGGCGCGCCTTGGAGCTGATGCAACACGTCAATATATCAAAAAAGCTCAATGTGTTTATTAATCTACTGAGAATTTGGTATCGATCCATGGATAAAGGTTCTTATCCCTTTGCTAAAGCCTATTCTGATAATGGTATTAGACTTAATCTACATAATTTTATTTTAAAAGTCCTTCCTCTTTTAAAACCAGATCTATCAAATTTCTCTGAAGCTGTTTTTAAAGCTATTGAAAAATGTGGGAAGAATCAAACTTCAGTTCGAAAACATATTAAATATGCATCCATTAGTTTCGCAAAAGTAATGGTTGAAAGAAATTTACTCGATCAAAGCATACTAGATAAACTGGCAAAATATCAAATTAAAAGATTTATAGAGCCTTTTAGACCAGTAATTAGATATGCAGAATTTTTAAATTTACTAAAGATTATAGAAATAGACATTAAAGATCAATATCTAAATATTTTATATCGCTTATTACTTACATGGCTTTTCTATACGGGTATGAGAGCTTCAGAAGCTTGTGCAATAAACATAGATGATATTGATCTCAATCAAAATACAATTTTAATTAGACATCGTAAAGGTGGGAAGCACGCTGTAATTGGTTTACATAGAGAAATTAAGCCACTTTTAATAGAGTATTTAAAAGTTAGACCAAATACTAATTTCAGTAATCTTTTCATACAAGCAAATAAAAATAAATATGATGTCAATCGTCTTTCAAAGGTCGTTAAAAAACTTAACGCAATCATTGGTATTAATGCCTCTTGCCATTCATATCGAAGAGCTTTTTGCTGCTTTGCTTTGGAGAGGAATGTACCCGTTGTGGAAGTTCAACAAATGCTTTCGCATTCAAATATTCAAACGACTTTAAATTATTACCGTCCTGATCATGAGGCAATCATAAAACGGATGGTGAATTGGTGAAAAAGGAGAAAAATGGATAATAATATATCAAAAATAGATTTTAGTACTACTAAAATTAAACTTGCAATTAACAAATACATAGTTAATAAAGACGAAGATGCACTTAGGAGATTTAATCATTGCTTTGAAAATGTTGAATTTACTCTTGAGCAGCTCATAGAACATATTAGTAATGGTTATGTTTTTACCTCAGAATTAACTAGAGGAAATAGACACCAAAAAAATTTCAAATCAGCACAAATCATAGTAATTGACATTGATAATTTTATTAGTTTAGAAAGCTTCTTAAATGATCCACTAGTTCAGTCTACATACACATTCGTTTACACAACTACTAATCATAGAAAGGATGGTAATAATGATAGATTTAGAGCAATTCAAGTTTTAGAAAGTCCAATAGATAATCTTGAAGAGTATAGAAATCTAACTAGGATTTCTTTAAAACATTATTTTAAAGCAGACCAGAATTGTAAGGATGGAGCTAGAGCCTGGTATGGATCTAAAAACTGTAAAGTATTTAAATTAGATGGAATGCTAAGTAATGAAGCTAAAAGCGAAATATTACTAGCTGATGCAAAAGAATTAGAAAGTAAAAAAAAGAAAAAGCTTGAAAAGAAAGAATTACAAAACAATAGGTATGAATCACCTACACAAAAAGATATTGAAGAAATGCTTTCTTTCATAGATCCTATGCCAGGCTATGACATTTGGTGTAATTGTATATGGGCTATAGGTAAATATTTCCCTATGGATAAAGCTAAAGCCATTATAGAAAATTGGAGTCCTGATTATAAAAATGACGGGAAGGAGATTGTCAAATTACTCGAAAAGAATGATGGACGAATTAGTATTGGTACATTGATTTATTATGCAAGTTTAAATGGATATAAAAGACCCTTGTCTCTTTATCGATTACAGCAAACTCCTGGTCAAGTGGCTTATGAAGAGATATTTAGTAATGGACAAGGATACTTATCAAATGGAATTTCATTATTTAAATATGGCAATGGTTATTACCAAGAACAAGAAGATAATGATCTCCTTAGTGATATATCTAAGCATTTTCATAGCTATCTCACATCAGGCAAAATTAAAAATGCTTTTGCTAACTCAAAAGATTCGATAGAAGCCTTGAGATGGGTTAAAAGCATATGCTTTGTACATCCTCAAAATTACAATCCTCCTGGTCTAAATGTTAATAATGGATATTTAAGACCTTTTTATGAAAATGATTCAGTTAAATTTATATTAGAAAAACATTCAGAAGAACATTTTTTTACATATAAAATTAATGCTAATTATGATCAAAATAATGATGGTAGTGAAGTCAGAGGAATACTTCAAGAGATGATTTCAAACCCTGAAATTGAAATCATTTTAAGATTGATCTCTAGTACTTTTGACTTAAAAAAAATCAGAGAAAAATATGACAATCATCTTCGAGCACTATTACTCAGTGGAGAAGGCGATAATGGCAAAGATATGTTACGAGAATGGATTGACAATTTATTTGGTCAAAGTATGGCTTCAGTACCTCTAGAATCCTTTAGAACTGCTGACAAAGGCGGTTTTACTTTAGCCCCTCTAATAGGAAAACAAATTAATTGGTCTTCTGAGAATAAACCAATTCTTTTAGACAATTGCCAAACTTTAAAAGCAGCAATAACTGGAGATAAAATCCAAGTCAATATTAAATATTGTCCAATAAAAGAAATTGCTCCCCAGACAATTTTTATTTTTAATGTAAATAAATTACCACATCTAAAATCTCTTAAAGGTGCAATGCTTAAACGTTTTTGTATAATTGATTTCCTTTACACTTTTAAAAGTAAACCTAATCCACAAAAGCCAAATGAAAAGAAAGCTAATACAGAACTGAAACGTAATAAAGAACTGATTGAAGCAACAATTTTACCGGGTTTGCTTAGTTTATTAGTTCAGGCTTTTAAGGATCTATTTAACGAAGGTATTGATTATACTTCTGTAGAAAATAATCTTATTGATTTAGGCATGAAATCCAACCATGTTATTAGATTTGTTAAAGAATTAGATATTGTTGAATGCCCTATTAGTCAAGGTTTGACTTCTCAGGAACTATATGATTTTTATGAAAATTGGTGTATTGAGGAGGGCTTAATTTCAAAAGATCAATATAGTAAGAAATACTCTGATGAATTTGATAGAGTTGCAAGAGCCTCCAATAGCCTAACGGATAAATTAAAATCGGTGTTCCCGAATCTTATTACTGATAGATCCAAGGGGCAACGTAAAATTGGCTTAAATAAGAAAGATTCTATCTCTTTTCATTTGCGCTAATTATATAAATGACAATATGACGATTAGTTTAATTCTATTACTAAGAAATAAAATTATTTTTCATTTTTTACAATTTTAAAAAAATTGATTTCTTTAATAGATATAAATGCATTGTCAGAGTGTCATTAAGAACATGGAAAGATTCTTACACTAATTTATTTTTGCTTTTAAAAATATAAAAGATTTGACCTCGTTAAAATTGTATAATTAAGTCAGGGAAAGGTTTACATGAGTTATAAATGGTTAAATGAATTATTGAAAATTGATATAAAAGAAATAATTAAACGTATTGAAGATACAAGTTTAGAAGATTTTGCTTATATGAAACCAGATTTTAATCCTCTTGCTTGTTTATTAAAAAGTCTTATTGCCAAAAATCCTCAAGAATCAAGAAGATGTTTTTTTCTATATATAGAAGCTTCATATCTTTTAGGTAAATCATTAGAAGAAATGTTCAATGAAACAAATATTCCGATACGCTTTTGGCAAGATGCTAGAGAAGACTATAAAAACTGGAAATTTGGTTTGGACTCCGATCACAAAAGAAATGCGCATAATGAGATCAAAGTCTTTATTAGTAGGATGAATGCATTAAATGGGAAATTGACAGAAATAACTACTGTTATAAAGATTGCTGCTAGAGATTATTACAGGTTCAATGGATATATAGGTTCAGGTCGAGCATCAAACTTCATTAATCTATTCAATAAAATACAAAATACCATTGAACGAATGGAGTTAAAAAAAATGGAATTTTTAAATAAGATAGGTTATTTCGATTGTATAAAAACGTCTGATGAAAATAAAGCTGTTGATTTTATAAATGGTCCAAATGTTTCAGATAAAGATATAAGAGAAGCTATAAAGCAGCTTAAACAAAAATTGGCTAATCAATAAATGAATTTAATTTTCCTTTTGAAAGTGAATTTGTCCAAAATCGTCAGATAATATGGTTATGATTTCTAAAAGTGCGAATTTCTAGGAAAAAAGTTTTTGCTAAAATTATTAACCAATGTTACTAACTCAATCTGAGCTAGAGAGGTGCTTTGAGCCTTGGTTTGAGGAGATACGGCTTTGTTCTGGTGATTCAGAAGAAGAATTTAAACCTCATAAAGCAAGACTAGTAGAATTTTATTATTTGTGTTTTGAAATTGCTGAAGAAGAGTACTACAAACAAAACCCACCAAAACCAAAGAAACCAGAAAATCCTCAAACCATCTTAAACAGTAAAATAGAAATTCCTGAAAATACTAATCCTATAATTAGGAAGGAAATTATTTTAATGTCTAATAAATTTGGTCAAGTTCTAGGTAATCGAGCAACCGCAACTCAGTTAAAAGAAAAGCTTAAATCAAATATCAAAAACAACATTCATACCAAATTAAATTTCAAAGGTGTACTTTACACTAGTCCATCTTTTGTCGATGAAGGTATTGCCATAGTATTAATAGCAGCAGGTGAAGATCATTTTAATCGTAAAGTATCAATAGTTTATACAAATAGGCAGGTGAAAGATATGATCAATTACACTATTAAAAGCAGAAAAGATTTTTATATAGAAATAGGTTTTGTTTGGTGAAGCTAGTAATAGATTATGAAATGTCAGTTACTGACAATAATTTATTTTTCCCCTCATCTTTTAAGATTAAAAGGATTTCATTAATTAATCAAAAAATCGAAGTTGTGGTATAAAATTCCCATTTAACTACATTTACCACCACATTTTTGCCATTGATCATCTGCTGATTTAGTTTGGGTTGCTTTATCCCGTGAACTATTAGCTGTTGCTTGACCAGCTCCATCATTATTTTTCCGACCAAACAACAAAGGTAGATTTTGCAATATCATGGTCATTCCCTTTGCAAGACTTTGCATATTGGCTTGCATCGGATTGTTATAACCACCATAAGGGCTGCCCTTAGTGGACTATTTCAGCAACTTTGAAAACGAGTTTAATATTGATATTGTTGCTATTAAACACTTTTTAGAAAGAATAGACTAAATTTAAAGTTATTATAAAAATCCCATTATGAATCTATGAATAAAGTATCCTGCAATTAAAAGTAAAAGTCCCAGGATATAGGCTATCCAAAATCCAAATCCAAAGCGTTCTGCTAGGAAAAATGGGAGAAAGAATAGCCATGATACTGGGACCCCTATTAAGATGCTCTTGGCAAAAGTAATACTAGTTAAATCATTTTTACTTTCCAAATATGAAAAAACTAACGCTAGTATTGAGGTTATTGGCATTGCAACAATAAAGCCTGCTAATTCAGGTTTCTTGCCTGCAAGCCAAGACGAGAAAGCAATAATGCTTGAAACTACTACTAACTTAAATGCCATGAACATCTTATAACTTTACTCCTTTGGGAATTAAACATCAAATTCAAATCTTGGATTATAACTTTCATTACCAATTTTTATTTGAGCAACTGCTTGATACTTACCTTTTTGCAACACTGTTTTATTGTGATAATGCTCGCCACCTTCATCTTCACTTAAGTCAAAAGTTTGCTTAGTGGAATCTGGTGCTGTCAAAGTAAGTTGTACTGTAGCTCCTGGAACATGCTTGCCATCTATATCTCTAATATAGAAATCTAGATGCGATTCTTCACCTTGAGCTATATCTGGAGTCAATTTAAAGTAATGGTCTTTTAATTTGATATATCCAAGACTAGTTAAATCTTTAGTCTCTGCACCTTGTTCGTCAATAAGAACATCACCACCATTCAGTTCTGGCTCTTCTACCTTATTACCAAGCTTAGAGCAACTTTGTAATGATACGGCAATTAGCATTACTGCTATTACCCTACTAACTATTCTATTTGTTTTCATTCATTTCTCCTTTTTTCTCCGATTGAAAAATTTTCATAATGACCTGTCTAATGAAATCTCCGATTCCTTTGACAAGCTCAATGCACTTGCGCCGAATAATTTAAATAAAGCAGGAATCAATACTAAGGTTAAAACCGTAGAAGTAAACATTCCGCCTAAAATTACTATTGCTAAAGGTTGCTCCAGCTCTCTTCCAGCTCCACCCATAATGGCGATAGGAAGCACTCCCAAGGCAGCACAGAGAGCAGTCATTAATACTGGACTCAAACGATCTAATGATCCATGCCAAATCACATCTTCCCAAGATTGACCAGATTCAAGCATATGTCTAAAGTGACTAACCAGCATAATTCCATTCCTAGTTGAAATACCAAAGAGTGTAATAAAGCCAACGAGTGAACCAATACTTAAAGTCCCACCTGAAATTACTGTTGCCCAGATACCGCCAATAAGAGCTAATGGTAAATTAGCTAAAACTAAAGCTGCTGCTTTAGTTGATTTAAATGCCATGACTAATAGTAAATAAATACCAAGAATAGCTACTAAGCTCAGAATAACTAATTGTTTAGTTGCTTGCTCCTGAGCTTCAAACTGACCGCCATATTCTACATAGTAGCCGCTTGGCAATTGGATTTGATCTTTGATTTTTTTTCTAACTTCATTAATCACTCCACCTAAATCACGTCCAGAGACATTAGCTTGGATTACCACTCGACGAGAAGCATTATCACGTTTAATAGTATTAGGTGTAGTGTCAAACTTCACTTCAGCAATAGTACCAATAGGAACTTTACCAGAAGGAGTATCAATTAGAACTGATTTAATAGCTTCAATATCTTCTCTAAATTGTGGTTGAAACCAAACTACTAAATCGAAAGATTTTTGCCCTTCAAGTACTTTTGATACACTCTTACCTTTAAAAGCAACTTCAATGCTTTGAGCTAAATCTCCAACAGTCAAACCATAACGCATAGCCTCCTCACGATTGATTTGTATTGAAATTTGTGGAATTGGGATAATAGGTTCTATCTGCACATCTACAGCACCACGAACTGTCTTAAATACGCTTTCAATTTCTTGAGCTTTTGCATGCAGAACACTTAAATCTGAACCAAAGATTTTTATTGCAATTGGTGCATTAACTCCAGAAAGTACGTGGTCCATTCTATGAGAAATATATGAACCAACATTAATAACGATGCCTGGTACTTTGGCAAAATCTTCACGAACATGTTCAATGATTTTATGGCGAGAACCGCCACCAGCACTAAGTCTAATATCAAACTCACTAAAGTTACTTAAGCCATAATCATCAGAGCCTGCGGTTCTACCAGCTCTTTGTCCAATAGCAAGAATCTCTTTATGAGTAATTAAATGCTCTGTTAAAACTTTTCCAGTCTGTTTGGTAATGTCCAAGCTGGTTCCAGGGACCGAATTGATTCCTACTATAAGATTACTTTCATCAAATTCGGGAAGGAAAGTTTTGCCTAAAAAGAAAAGTGGCACTAAAGAAACACAAAAAACTATAACAGCAATTTTTACAAGTTTTTTAGCATGGTTCAAAGCATAAGCTAAAACTTTCTCATATTTAAATTTAAGCCAAACAAGCAATTTACTTTCTTTTTCATGCAAGGATTTTTCTTTACCTAGAAGTAAATAACAAAGTGCTGGAGTTAAAGTTAGAGCTACAGCAAGCGAAGCTAAAATCGCTACGATAAAAGAAAAAGCAAGGGGAGTAAAGATCTTACCTTCAAGTCCTGTTAAAGATAGAATCGGCACAAAAACTAAGGCGATAATAAAAGTAGCGTAAATAACCGAGCTACGGATTTCTTTAGAAGCGTCTAAAACCACTTGGAAAGCTGCTTTTGGTGATCCCAAAGCTCTATTTTCTTGTAACCTTCTGTGGACATTCTCTACGTCAATGATGGCATCATCTACTACTTCACCAATTGCAATTGCAAGTCCACCTAAAGTCATTGTGTTAATAGTTTCGCCTTGCCATTTAAGAACAATAATTGCAATTAATAAAGATAGTGGAATTGCAGTAAGAGAAATAAAAGCAGTACGCCAGTTTTGTAGGAAGAAAAATAAAACTATAATCACAAGCACACTGCCCAGCAAGAGTGCTTCAATCATATTATGAATAGCAACTTCAATAAAATCTGCTTGCCTGAAAACTGTCAGTAGTTGTATATCCTTAGGAAAATTTACTTTCAATTCATCTAAAGCTTTTTCTACTCTATAAGTCAGTTCTAGAGTGTTAGCCCAAGGCTGCTTTGCAATATTGATGATGATTCCTGGCTTACCGTTAATAAGAGCATCACCAATTTTTTGTTGTGGAGCGATTTGAACATTAGCAAGATTCTTGATTAGAACTGGAGTGCCACTACTACTTTTAACTACAGAATTTTCTATATCTTCAAGAGATTGAATCCTGCCTAAGCCTCTAATAATGTATTCTTTATCAGGACTTCTTAAAACACCACCAGTAGCATTGATATTACTATTACTGACACTATCAATAAGCTCATTTAAGCTAATGCCATAATCATTAAGTTTATTTGGATCAACTAAAACTTGATATTCTTTGGTATCGCCGCCATAGACTACGACATTAGCAACCCCGGCTACTGCCATTAATCTTCGGGCAATAGTCCAGTCAGCTAGAGTCTTTAATTCCATCTGTGAAGTTTTATCAGCAACTAGTCCGATTTTGAGAATATCTCCTACTGCTGTAGTAATAGGAGCCATAAGGGGCTGCTTTACTCCTGGAGGAAGTTCAGCAGATGTAATTTGTAGTTTTTCAGAAACTAATTGCCTTGCTCTAAAAACATCTATCTTGTCTTCAAAGGTAAGAGTTAAAACCGAAATACCAGTAGAAGATAGAGAGCGAATTTGTTTTAAGTTAGCAACCCCATTAAGACTGGATTCTAGGGGAATGGTTATTTGATTTTCTACCTCAAGTGGAGCAAAGCCTGGAGCTTCGGTTTGCACTACTACTTGAATTGGAGCAAAGTCAGGGAAAACATCAATGGGCAAATTAACAGATGCAACTATTCCATAAATGAAAATAATAATTGCCAAGCCAGAAACTAACCAGCGATTTTTGAGTGACCAAGGAATAATCCAATCAAACATTTTTATTTCTCCTAGCTTTTAGTTTTAGAACTAAAATCCATATTAGCGATGTAAGTAAAGCAGTTGCCAGCAAGCTAAGTATAAATTTCCAAGAAGAAAACAATTCACTTATGTTTTTCTCTTTACTTGGCTTAGTTTCTTTAGAAGAGAGTATGGCTTTAGAATGTAATTGTTCTGCACCTTGCACCACAACTAGGTCTCCTTCATAAAGACCATCTAGAACCTCAACTTCAGAACTATCACTAGAACCAAGTTTCACTTCTACTGGTTGATAATAAGTGTCATATTTGACATAGACTATTGATTTTTCTCCATCTTTGATGATGGCTGATTGAGGTACTATACTCATCAACTCTTCACCCTTGCCATAAAGAATTTTTGTAGTCACGGTCATGCCAGGCTTTAAAGTTTGATTTGGATTATCGCAAACTATACGAACTGGTAAGGTTCTTCTAGTTTCATCAACCACAGCCCCTATATTAGAGATATAGCCTTTTATTTCCTCTCCACTTGCACTACTAATGTTTACTTCTAAACCTTGTTTGATAAGAGGTATTTGATCTTGATATAAATCAGCAATGACCCAAATTGGACTTAAATTTACTATAGAGAAAATTTTATTGCCTGGCTGAATTGCCTTGCCGACAGTGATATCACGAAAAGAAACAAGTCCACTAATTGGTGCAGCTATACTTACTGATTCTCGAATTATTCCAGAATCAAGTGCTTGGTTTACAGCTCCTTCTCCGATTCCCATTATCGACAATTGACTTTTTGCAGCATTAACAATTAAATCTTGCTGCCTTTCTGTAGCCTTCAATGATGTTCTAATATTTTCATACTCAGCTTCCGCAGTTAAATAATCTTTTTTGGAACTAATACCCTCTGCAAGCAAAGTTTTCTCACGTTCATAGTTAATTTTCTGAAGCTGGGCTTGCTTAGTTAAAATAGTAATTTCTTTTTCTATATCAGTATTTTGATCCAATAAATCTTTTAGTAAACTAGTTGCCTCAACGCTTCTAAGTAAAGCTAAGGTTTGACCTCTACTGACTCTATCTCCTTCTTTGACATAGACTTTAGTAACAAAACCAGAAATCGGCACTGATAAATCAGCGTACTCATTATCGTCAGCTACAACTTGTCCTGTTGCTTTTAAATATTTACGTACATTAGAAAGCTTTATTGGAGCTACTTTCAAGCCAATAGCTTTTTCGCCTTCTGGGCTTATTTCTATTTTTTGTACTTTAGTATCCACTGTATTTTGACTAAAAGCATCATTGTGACCTTCATGGGCAAATACTGGGTTGCTAATTAAAAACACAAAGCTCATAGCTAGAGTGATTTTCATTTGTTTTTTCATAGTTCTACTCCTATTGCTTTTTCAAGCAAACTTATACTCTCTTGATAATCTATTAAAGTCTGGATATATTCCTGTTGAATATTCATGTAATCAGACTGTGCTTGTAACGAGCTCAACACCGAGGACTTACCTAGTTCAAAGCTTTTATATGATTTATCTAATATCTCATTTGACATAGGTAGTAATTTTTTTTCATAACGTATTAAAGTTTTACGCTGAAAAACATAAGCTAAATATGCATGATCAACTTCAGCTTTTAATCTATTTAAAGTACCTTGATGTTCTAGAACCAATTGATCCTTACGAGCAAGACTAGCTTCTATTGCTCCCTTTTGCACATTGAAAACTGGCAAAGTAAGCTGAGTAATAATAAAAGCACCAAAACTACCACCATCATTAGTAACAAAATCCGGACCAGCGGAAACCAATAAATCAGGAATTCGTTTACTTTTAGCTACTGCTAATTCTTGATCTGCAATTTTTTGACTTAACTGACTAGTCTTAAGTTCAGGTCTATTCTCAAAAGCAACTTCAGTCAGTGATTCGCTAGAAATATTGTCCATTGATAAACTTGCAGGCAAATATGGCAGATCATTAGGAGGAGCTAATTCTACATTCTCTTGCAGTTCTGTATTTAGCAGAAACTCCAATTGGTGACGAGCTTCTTGTACTTGATATATAGCTTTATCATATTGATTTTCGGTAGAGATTTTACTAAGTTCAACTTGTGAAACTTCAATTAAAGGTATATCTCCAACTTTCTCTCTTTTTTGTGCAATAGTAAATAGTTTGCTGCTATTTTCATCTACTTGTCTTAAAATCTCTAAGCGTTTCTTTGCATAGAAAAGCTGAGTATAAGCTTGACGAATATCTCTACGAAAATCTAAACGTGCAGAATTTAAAAGCTCTGCTTCTGTTTCTAGTAAAGTTTTGGATAATTCAGTACGCCTACTACGTTTGCCACCAAGCTCAAGGTTGTAAGTCAAGCCCACTCTATAAGTGCTTTCTGCCGTACCACTATCTGTAAGTAAAGATGGGTTGGGTCTAGCCTTGGCTGTTTTTATCTCTGCCTCACGAATATCCAGATTAATAGTTTTGGCTTTAAATTCTGGGTTATTGTTTATTGCTAAGTGTAAAGCCTCTTCAAGGCTAAGAATCGAAATAACTTCAGCAGAGCTTGGTAAGCAATTACAAAACAAAATCAGAGATATTATTACTTTTAAATATTTATGCATAACTAATCCTTATCTAAGAAGTCAATACTTTTTAGAACAAACAAAATGTTTAATTAGTTATACTAAAATTTGAATAGAGTTCTTAAGTTCTTTAAAATCCTCATTAGGTCCCCGACACCGTTTAGGTACAGCTTCTAACACAAGAGATTCTTCCCAAGAGAAAAGAGACTTAAGATCATTATCATAAGTCGCGATTTGCTTTTGAAATTTAATAACTTGAATTGATTTTAAAACTTTTTCTTGAACTTTCGGAAGTTTAATAAGGTGATCTTGATGATCATGATCACCAGAGCTTACATCATCGTGGTGGTGATGTTCATGCCCGTGTCCATGATGAGCGTGTTCTAGAACTAAATATATTTCTCCTGAATGCTGAGTAATAGATAAGTCATGATCTTCATCAAAAGTTAAAGGTAAAAAGAAAAGACTTGACTGCAAGCTAAGCAGAACAAAGAATACAGTTAAAGTTTTGATTATTCGAGTAATAGGGATTTCCTTTTAGCCTAATTTTATTATAAGCGAATTTTTACTCCTTTGATCTTGCATGTATTATGTTAGTAGCCCTTAGTGGACTATTTCAGCAACTCCGAAATCGAGATTAATATTGAAATATCAGTGATTAAGAGGCTTTTACTTCATGTATAGATTTTATGCATGCAGCATTCCTCATATATATAGGATGTGTTTTTTTATATATGAGCGGATATGCACAAAACGTCTTGACGTTATCTTTACATCCATGTTATCTTCAGGGAGTCCCTTATGATTTATTCTATATCAATTCATATTCTTACGCAGAAGCTTTTGCGGAGAAACTCAGAGCAACAGTAGAAAGATCCTTACCACGTGATCTTTATGACGTAGTAGAGATTTACAGAAGAGAACATTTACGTCCAAGCTCATCAGAGGTTCTAAAAGTATTAACTAAGAAGTGTGAATTTAAAGGTGTAGAGTTGCCTAATTGAGAAATGCCTGGGATAACATGCTAAAGCATCAGCTCAAAGATTTACTATCGCTAGATCAGTTTCTAGGCGAGTTTGATGAAATTATAGACTGGTGGGTCCCAACAAAGTAATAGGTTTTAACTATATTGAAGAAGTTTTTTCAAATACAACCTTAATACAAGCTCCTATACTTCCTTCTGTATCTTCTATCATAATTTCAGCCTTATGAGACCTTGCAATTTCTTGTGCTATAGCAAGTCCAAGTCCATTTCCGTCATCTACTGTTCCAGGAATACGATAAAAACGCTCAAACACTTTTTCACATTCAGCATGGGGAATTCCAGGACCAGTATCAATCACTGACAATATAACTGAATTAGCTTCGCTTTGAACATGTACTCTGACTTCTCCGCCTGAAGAGGTATAGCGAATTGCATTGTCCAATACATTAACTATCAATTCATTTAGACTCGAAGCGTTTCCATTAATCATGGCAATGTGACCTTCAGATTTTTCCATATGCAATTTAATTTTTTTAGCAGAAGCTTGAGGAATAAGCAATTGAAGATTGTACTCAATTAAATTTATTAAATCCAAAGCTTCAAACTTCTCATGCATTAATGCAGCTGGCTCCATTTTTGCAAGAGTTAATAATCCTTCCGTCAAACTAATACCACGCTCTAATCCAATCTCCATTTGTCTTAAAGCATGTTGAGTACGTTCTGGATTGTTTTGTCGTAAAGCCAATTCCAGTTGAATCCTTAAGCCAGCTAGAGGTGTACGTAATTGATGAGCGGCATTTGCTACAAAGCGTTGTTGAGAACCAGAGTAGTGACACTGTTGCTCTATTAAATTATTCAAGGTCTGAATTAATGGACGAATTTCATCAGGAGATTTACTTTCATCAAGACTGCTAAAGTCATTAGGAATACGCTTTGCTACTTCTATACGCATTTTTTCTAATGATTGCAACCCTTGCCTAACACCCCACCATACACAAACTATTGCAAGCAATAACAGAACCAATTGATGAGCAATAGTATTAATTAGAATTTTACGAGTCAATTCATTTCGCTCAAGAATGGTTTCTCCAACTTCGATAGTTAAAACTCCATGCTGAACCGGGATTTGAATTGTAGATACTCGAAAGAGTTGGTCATCAATCCAAATATTACGAAAATTTGGATAAATTGAATCTGTCAGCGGTAAACCAAGTTCTGGGTTTCCAGCAATTATTTCTCCACTTGGTCCTAGAATCAAGAATTTCATCTGTTCATATTTTTTATAAGCAATAATCTGTTCAGAAAGCTTAGGAGATGCTAAATGCCAATGTCCATCATCAAACTCTACTTGACCAGCAACGGCTCGTGTAACTTCTTCTAATCCATCATCAAATGCACTATTTGCAAAGCTAGAAGCCATTTGATAGTTTGGATAAATACTGAGAATAATTAGTGCTAGCAATGGAAATAAAAGCCATTGCATTAATTGTGTACGTATTGATGTTCTGTGATTATTACTCATTAAATACTTCTAAAAGATACCCTACTCCCCATACTGTTTTAAAGTTAAGATCTGTACCTCTTAACTTTTTGCGAAGCCTAGACACGTAAGTTTCAACTGCATTAATGGTGATTTCATCATCCCAACCACAAAGCTTTTCGATAAATTGTTGCTTACTTACAATTCGACTTGGGTTTATTAAAAGAATTTCTAGTACGTCAATTTCACGAGAGGACAGTTCAATCGGTTGATCTTTCAGGTAAGCTCTGCGACCATTTACATCAAAACTAAGTAATCCTAACTTTATTATGGCTTCATTTGCGAAACATTTTCTACGCAATAAAGCTCTTATTCTAGCTTCAAGCTCTTTAAGCCGAAAAGGTTTACTGAGATAATCATCAGCCCCTAAATCCAAACCTAAAACCCGATCATCAAGAGTATCTCTTGCTGTCAAAATCAAAACAGGTACATGATTTTTATTTGCTCGAACACGTTTTATTAATTCTAAGCCGTCAAAGCCGGGCAATCCTAAATCTAAAATCACTGTATCGTAAGGTAAGGAAGCGAGTATTTGTTCCGCTTCTGGTCCAGTTTTCGCATAGTCAACCAAATATCCAGATTCTCTCAGTGCTTCCAAAATACCATCAGCTAATACCCCATCATCCTCTACTAAAAGCAGTCGCATCTTACTAAACTCCTTATCACCACTTCATTCTATAGTAAAGCTTAGTATTATGCTCGCTATAGTCAGTGATTTGTCAGACTTAATTCGTATAATAAAAACGTGATTCCGAGGAACCGATATTTCATTTTAAATATACTGCTTTTAGTCTTGCTTTCTACTTCTCAGATAAAGGCTCAGACAGTTAATGGATTAACTTTAGACGAAGTTTTGGAAGAAGCATATCAAGCCAATCCAACTCTTAAAGCAGCTATGGCTACGGAACTTATTGCAGAAGCGGGGGTTATTCAAGCTGGAACTCGGATCAACCCTTCTTATAATGTGCAGCTAGCACCAGCAGAACAAACTTATCACTTGTTTGATATATCCTCAACTTGGCAAATGGGTAATAAACGTAATTTACGGATTCAAATAGCTAAGAATCAAATAGAGTCAACTAATGTTACGGTGAAGACTCTTGCTTGGAAAATTAGAGAAGATACGGCACAAGCTTTTTTTGAATTAGCAATTGCAAGCAAAGCACTGAAGATTATGCAAGACTATCTTGAAGTCGCAAAAAATCTTCTAAACATAGCTAGTAAAAAACAAGCGGTAGGTGAAGTCGCTTATTTAGATGTCTCTAGAACTCAAGCGGCATTATCGCAAATAAAAATTGATATTGCCACTTATGAAGCACGCCTTAATCGAGCAAGACGCAAACTGAATTTGATAATGGCACGTCCAGCTGATACTGCCATTCAAGTTGATTATTCAGAAGTATTAGCTTTGGAACTACCAACACAGCTACCAAGTTTTGAGGATTTACTTGTAGAAGCTAAGAAAAATAGGATTGAGTATTCTCAATTTAACGCTGATATTAAAGTTGAAAATTCCAAAATAAAATTAGCTAATTCTTCCAAGTGGCCAGATGTAGTAATTGGCGGCGGATTAAGTAGTGTTTCGGCGACTAGGAATAGCTTTATTGGAGAGAATTTTTCTTATGCTCCTGAAGTATATTTTCAGATTCCTATACCTATATTCAATCGTCAACAAGGTCCTAGAGCAACGTCTCAAGCCACTATTAAACTATTGGAAGCTCAGTCCATTGCTTTTACCAATCAAGTTGAACAAGAAGTTAGTTTGGCTTATAGCAACTTTGAAGGTGCTAACAAGCAACTCCACCTTTTTTTGGATGAAGTTTTACCTGAGCAAAAAGAAATATTATCTCTGAGTCAAAAAAGTTACGATCTTGGGTTTATCGATTTAACTGCTGCTATTACCGCTCAGCAGTCGGCACTTTTGTCTCAAATAAATTATTGTCAGGTACTTACAACCTATTTCCAGACCATACTTGATATAGAGCGAGCAATCGGTAAACCTATTAGTTTTGATTTCTCTCAAATGCAATTAGAGGGATAAATATTTATGATAAAAATACAACAACTTAATCTTATTCTCTTTCTATCTATATTTTTATTTAGTTTAACAGGATGTGTTTCGCATGAAACAGATTCTTCAAAAGCTATCGAAGTTGAAACTGTGCGTGTAAGACAGATAGACTTGTCAGATGAACTGGAATTAAATGGTATAGTCAATGCCGAGCCTGATCAAAGTACCAAAATAGTACCGTTAGTCCCTGGTTTATTAGTTTGGATAGGACCTAAGGTTGGTGACAAAGTTCATAAATATCAACTCGTAGCTCGGCTGCAAAACTCTGTCCAAGTGGCACAAGTAGAACAAGCCCAAGCGATATTAGATGCTGCTAATGCAAACTTGGTTAATACTAAAAAAATCCAAGAGCGTACCAAGACTCTTTACGAAGAAAGAATTGCAGCAGGAAAGGATGTGGATTTAGCGGTAAGTCAGCAACAAGCCGCTCAGGCTCAATCTGCACAAGCACTTGCCAGCCTAAATCAAGCAAAAGCTAGTCGTGATTTTACTCAAATCACGAGTCCCATTGATGGTATAGTTGCTGAAAGATATTTGAATGTGGGAGACCAACCAAGTCCTTCGACCCCAATCTTTTTAATCATCAACCCAGAAACAGTTATTATTCAAGCTAATTTGCCTGTTAGTTATAATTCTGATATTAACCCTGGACAAGAAGTAAGTATCCTTGCTCCTGGTGTGGACAAGCCTGTTTCTGGCAAAGTATTAGTAGAAGGTATAAAAGTAGATCCTATTAGTAATAGCTTGCCGATTCAAATTAAAGCTATTAATCCAGAGAATATTTTAAAAATTGGGATGCTCGTAAAAATAAAAATACTTCTTGGTGTGCATAAATCTGCATTAGTCATATCCAAAGAATGTTTAATCGGTTCTTCTGAAGATTCAAGTAAGTTTTTTGTAAACAAAGTCTTAAATGGAGAGAGTATCCCTACTTATATTAAAACCGGCATTAGTTCTAATGGTGATATTGAAATTATGGAAGGACTTAAAGTTGGAGATTTAATCATTAAAGATGTTGGTTATGAATTACCTAAAGGAACAAAGGTTCAAATAAATGGCAAATAATTCCTTTTATAAATTTATAAGTGAACAAAGTAGAGGAATTTACTTATCAGTGTTGATCCTGTCACTCGCAGGTATTCTTGCCCTTTTTACTCTGCCTAGTGGCATCTATCCAGAAGTCATCTTTCCTCGTGTAGTTGTAATAGTAGAAGCAGGAGATGTTGCTGCTAAAACTCTTTTACCGAGTGTTACGAGACCAATTGAAGAAACTGTTAGTAAGATACCTGGTTTCAAGCAGGTAAGAACTAAAACTCTAAGAGGTGCTGTTGAAGTTTCTGTAGAATTTTCAACTCAAACTGATATGAAATTGGCTCTGCAAGAAGTTAGAGGCAGAGTAGGAGAACTGAAAGCTAATTTTCCTAATAACCCAACTATCACTATTGAAAGATTGATGCCAT
>CAYQSL010000006.1:0-8669 GCA_964420165.1 uncultured Gammaproteobacteria bacterium
GGTGGAAAGTGGAGGTACGACTCGTTGTGTATGGTCTGGAGATAAAGACTACTACATTGAATATCACGATGAAGAATGGGGGGTTCCTGTTCATGATGATCGTTTGCACTTTGAGATGCTTTGTTTAGAAGGTGCACAAGCTGGTTTGAGCTGGCAAACTATATTACAAAAGCGTGCACATTACAAAAAATTGTTTTGTAATTTTGATCCTCTGAAAGTTTCGAAGCTTAAAGATAGCCAATTGGAAAAATTTCTTCTTGATCCTGGCATTGTGCGTAATCGTTTGAAAGTTTTTTCTGTGAAACAGAATGCCAAAGTGTTCCTCGCGATTCAAAAAGAATTCGGTAGTTACAATGATTATATTTGGGCTTTTGTTGAAGGTAAACCTTTGAATAATAAATGGAAATACCACAAAGAGATACCCACTTCAACTCTGGTGAGTGACGCTATTTCCAAAGATCTAAAAAAACGCGGGATGAAATTTGTTGGTAGTACTATCATCTATGCTTATATGCAAGCGGTGGGTTTGGTCAACGATCATGTCAAAGACTGCTTCCGTTTTACATCATAGCGAAGCAATCTAGATGAGTTCTTGCTATAATTGATGCTAATATCATGACCAAAAAACTAAGAATTGTTCTAACTTCTCTATTAATGCTCTCATCTATTTATAGCGTTCAAGCAAAAGACAAAGAGCAAGTTTATCAAGAGGCTTATCAAGGCAAATCAGATGCCTATATTAAGGCTTCTGAAAAGTATTCGGAAAATATATCTAAGCGCATTACGAAAAAATGGCGCCCATCACATCTAAAAGGTATTCATGAAATATCTGTTTTGTTTATCGTCAACAAAAACGGTACGGTTAGAGATGTTTCTATTGCTAGTTCTAATGCTCCAGAGCAATTGAACCAAGATTCAATTGATGCAGTTATAGCAGCATCTCCGTTTGATCCATTGCCGGCAGTATTGGGTGATGAATTTGTAATGGAATTTACGTTCCATTACAAGCGCAACTGGAAATAGATTTATATCAGGTTCGTTGGCTTGCTGTGTTGATTTCTTTAATAGTTCTATTAATCTCTAACTTCTTTATCTCTTCAAGCGAAATTGGCATTCTAATAGACCAGTTATCTTTGGAAACTATTCCTGGAAGATTGATACGTGAATTTTTAGCTTCTAAGCTCTCAAAGCCATTAAGCGTAAGCCAGTCGTGAATTATCTGAATGCTGAAAATTGAAGCTGAGTTGCTAATTTTCTCTATAGCAAGTTTCATAATTTCAGTTAATGGTTTCTCTGCTTGGTTATCAGTATTAGTATCATTCTGGCAGTAAGCAAGAAATAATTTTTTCTCTTCTTCGCTTGCTTCTGAGTTCCACCATACGGCAAAATGCGCCATATCATGAGTTGAAATTACAGCAATTGAATTTTTACGATATTCTTCGACTGGGCGTAAACTATCATTGGCTTTATTCTTGAGCCAACGTTGTACTTCTAAGCCAGGAATGGAAAGTTCTTTTAATACTATTGGAGAGCAATCAGGTACTGCTCCTAAATCTTCAGCGCAAGGAAGCATTGAAGTATTGTCGATGATTACTTTATAGATGGTTTTGCCATGCTCTTCCCATATGCTTTCATTATGTGGATCGAAAGCACCATTCTCAGATCCATTCTCAATCGGTTCAGAGCTCGGTATTGACCAAACTCTAAAAAGACCTATGGCATGATCTATTCTGAACATGTCGTAGAAATTTTCAGCATATTTTAGTTTGTTTATATAGTAATCGTAGTTATGCTCTGCCATTGCTTCCCAGTTGTAAGTTGGCATACCCCAGCGTTGACCTTTTTCGCAATAAGCATCTGGTGGCGCGCCTGACATGTAATCTAATTTGAAATAACCTTGATTAGCCCAAACATCAGCACTGTCATAAGAAACAAATAATGGTAGATCACCAAAGAGCAGTATATTTTTTGCTTTAGCGTAGGTTTTAACTACTGTAAATTGTTCGAAGAGTTGCCATTGTAGCCATGAATAAAAACTAATTACTTGTGGATCAGCTTCCTTTAGATCTTTACCCCACTCAGTCCAGCTTCGCTGCTGCTCATTGTCTTTTATAGCTTTAAATAAACTATAGTCATGAATCCAGAATTTATTTTTTTTGATAAATGCGTCGAATCTTGAGTTCGCACGATTAGATTCGAGAAATATTTTCCATAGTAAATCTAGTTTGATTTTTTTGATTTCGTAATTAACATTCTGTTGTTTGAATTTAGGATCTTGTTTGATCAGTAGTATTTGATTGTTAATTTCATCATTTACGTGTACTTCCGTTAACTTATCTAAGCTTAAGTACATGGGATCTAATGCAAATGAGCTTTGTGAGTCATATGGTGTGAAATTAAAACCCGTGTCATTAAGTGGTAGTAATTGAATAATGCTTAGACCGGTTTGCTCACACCAATCTATTAAAAGTTCTAGATCTGGAATCTCGCCTATGCCTAAGCTATTTTGTGAGTATATAGAAAATAAAGGAGTGCAAACACCAGCACGTCTTTGGATGCCAATTTTTTGCCATTGATCCTTAGTTGGTGATTCTAAAAATTCATTGTAAGTATATTGTTTTGTCTCAATCATTGTTTAGATTTTTTGGTTTTAAGAGTATTTTTACTGAAGGAGGCAGCTACGGATAAAACCTTTCCTTCTTTAAGAGTATATTGGATTTCTAATGATTTGGCTTTCTCGTCAAATTTAACTTCGATGTTCTTAGGGTCATAAATATAGGGCACTAGAAAGTCCTTCCTGAATTGGATTAGCTCTCTATAAAGGTTTAGAAGATCTTTATGTTTTTTTACCTTGCTTAGATCCCAGTTTAATTTTGAAATCTTGAAAGTCTTTACTGAAGCCGGATCAGTGACTTTTGTAAAACCAAACTCAGTAAGTGTTTTCTTACGCCCTGCTCTGACGGCTTTGATTAAATCCTTATCACCATGGTCTATGAAATATAGAAAAGGATTAGTTTCACCATACTCTTCTCCCATAAAGAGCATCGGAATATTTGGTGAAAGTATTAATAAGGATGCTGCAAGCTTCTGAGCATCGTAAGAAATTAAAGTACTTAATCTATCTCCATATGGTCTATTGCCAATTTGATCGTGAGTTTGGATGCTTACTATAAATTTTTCACCTGGCAAACCTTTGGCACTATTGCCGTGATTTCTCTTTCTGAAATTCGAGTATTTACCATCATACACAAACCTATCAGTGATTGCTTTGGCGAGATCCTCGATTCTGCCGAAGTCACTGTAATAGCCTATAGTTTCTTTGGTGAGCAAAGCATGCACTGCATGATGGAAATCATCATTCCATTGAGCATCTAAGTTATAGCCACCACGATTCTTGGTTTCAAGAATACGAGTATTGTTTAAATTACTTTCTGCAATTAAGTAAGCTCTTCTGGATGATTGCTTCTCAACGGACTCTTTTAATTCTTCTAGTATATGTTTAGCACTGAAATCATAAATGCTATGAATGGCATCTAGTCTTAAAGCATCAATATGATATTCATTGATCCAGTAGAGTGCATTGCTGATAATAAAGTCACGAACATGACTGCTATTTTTGTCATCGAAATTTATCGGCTGTCCCCAAGGCGTAGAGTATTTCTGACTGAGATATGGACCGAAGTCATTGAGATAGTTTCCTTCAGGTCCAAAGTGGTTATAAACTACATCGAGGCATACAGCCAAACCATGTCTATGTGCTTCGTTAATAAATCTTTTGAACTCTTCTGGTCCGCCATAGCTATTTTGCACAGCATATAAACTGACTCCATCGTAGCCCCAGTTTCTTTCTCCGGGGAATTGAGCAATAGGCATAATCTCAATACAAGTAATTCCCAATTCTTTTAGATAAGGAAGTTTTTCTATTAAAGCATCAAAAGTGCCTTCATTTGTAAAAGTGCCCACATGTAATTCGTAAATAATATAGTCTCTTAATTTTGGATTACGCCATTTGCTATCAGTCCACTTGAAATTATCAGGATTGATTATTGTAGTTGGACCGTGTGGACCTTGGGGAAGCAGCCTAGAGACTGGATCGGGACGTTTTCTTTTGCCATCAAGGATATAGAAATATTCATCGCCTTCGCTAACGCCTTTAATTGAAGCTGAGAAATAACCTTGTTCATCTTTTTGTAATTTAAACAGCTTGTGATTTTTTTGTAGTTCTACTGATACTTTCTTGCAATATGGAGCCCAAACTTTGAATCTTACTAAGTCATCGCCTGTAAAATTAGCACCAAGATCTAGATTATTTATTTTTGATTGCGCTGACATTGATTTTTAGATTCTTTGCTAATTGATTTAAATCATCCATAATCATTTTATTGACATGAGCTTTTCCATTCAGAGCTTTCTTGAGAAAATTAAATAGAATTACTTGAGGTTCGTCAATATTAAGTTCTATATTCAATTTGCTTGCGATTTTAGAGATATTTAAACACTCTAGAATAGCTTTGTGATCAGAGTTTTGGGTGATGAGTCTGATTCGGGTTTCTAATTCTTGTGATAGAGATTTCCTTGTTTCTTCTTTATCTAAATGGACATTAGACAATTTAGCAAGAGCCATTAATTCCATTAGTGATTTGATTTTTTTAGTAGAAAATCCAGTTTGAGCGAGTTTAAATATTTCTTCTTTGAATTTTTTATTTATTGCGAATTCAGAAATGAATTTCATTTCTTTAGGAACTGGAATTTTTTGGCTACTGTAGAATTCGCTGATACGTTTATTTTCTTCGTAAGCAGCTTCGTACATGTGACTGACTTTCTCCAAAGCTTCTTTAGATAAAGAAGAAATAATTTTACTTCTTTCTTCTTTAAATAGACCTTGTAAAGAATAATACTCTTCCCCTAAGTAATAATCGATTCTTCTAAGCAGCTCCACAATATGTGATTGGTAGAGCATTTCAAACAAATCTTTGCCTAATAATAGTGGATCACCAAACTCATTATTAAGTTCAGCATATGGTTTTAAAGAACAACGGAAATCAAAAGCTCCGAACTGAAGAACTATATAAGCAAAGTCTTCTTCTTCAAGAGTAGTTTTCGAGGAAATTATAATACGACCTGTAGAGAGAGTGTGATTGCCAAAAGATTCTTGTCTTGGGTTTAAAAATCTTACTCTAAAGTTAGTAATATCAAAATCCTCACCTAGCTTATCAAAGCTCGACATAATGGCATAATGAGCGGCAACCTTCTCTAAGGTAATCACAGATCCTTTGGCAATGTTTTCATAGATGTATTTGCCATCTTGAAGTTCAGGGACATTACTTTTAGCATCAGAAAGAATTCTTAAAAATTCCTCTTCGAATTTACAGTCTTTTTGTTTTGAAAAGCTCTTAGCTAACTCAATTGCTCTTGCGGCATATTGTATGACTTGAACAGTTTCTATGCCTGAAAGTTCAGTAAAGAACCAAGCGCAGCTAGTATACATAAGCATCGTATAACGTTGCATTTCAAGTAGCTTCATACAGTATATTTGTTCTTCTTTGCTCAGCTCTTTTTTGCAAAGTTTTTTTAGAAATTCTAAAGTGTTTTCTTGGCTTCTATCTAAAACAACTTCTATATATTGATTTCGAGTCAACCAAGGATCTTTGAAATATTTAGCCCCTTCTTTTTCGAAGATTATTGCTAATTGATCTCTAAGGTAATCTAGGGCATGTCTTAACCCACTACGCCAGTACTGATTCCACTCCGCTGGACCATCGCCTCTGCATCCACAATGTTCTTTCCATCTTTTTGCACCATGCTCGCAGCTCCAAGATGTACCTTCGCCGTTATCTCCTTCTTTGAGTTGAACCATGTATTTAGGTGGATTCTCGGCTAAGAACTCAGCGTAATTAGTAACCTTAAATCCATTCTCTGGAGCTTCGACGTTTAATATATAGGCTAAAACTCTGTCCGCAAATGCTTTGTGGTGTCCATAAGTTTCACCATCTGTTGAGATGCTAATCAGTTGCGAAGTTTGTTCTTCATTGATTACTGCGGAATTTATTTTCCCCATAAGGTTTTGAGCATTAGCTAGAACATTTTCAAAACCTACTGCCCTTGATATTGATCCATCATAGAAGAATATATCGATAAATTTCTTTGGATCTTTTTTTAGGAAACATCTATAAGGATGTTTTGGATTAATATTGCCGTGACTGACATTTTGCCACTCTTCTGATCCTAAGCTGGAGATAGCTTGGGCTTGATGTGGTTCTAGAATAATAAATTTTATTCCTTCTTCCACTAGAACTTCTAAGGTTTCTTCGTTGCAAGCTGTCTCTGGGAGCCAAATTGATTCGGGATTAACCTCAAATCTTTTTTTGAAATCTGCTATGCCCCATTTTACTTGTGTGGTTTTATCGCGACGATTTGCTAAAGGCAAAATCATATGATTGTATGCTTGGGCGATTGCATTGCCGTGACCGTTATGTGTGGCTATGCTTTTATGATTAGCTTCAATGATTCGTTTATAAGTATCAGGATCTTTTTTTTCAAGCCAACTCATTAGAGTAGGTCCGAAATTGAAACTCATTTTTTCGTAGTTATTTACAATATCTACTATAAATCCTTGATTGTCTAAGACTCGAGCAATTGAGTTTGGTTTATAGGATTCATGATTGATGCGTTCGTTCCAATCATGATAAGGGGCTGCGCTAGGTTGTAATTCAATATCTTCAGTCCAAGGATTTTCTCTTGGTGGTTGGTAAAAGTGACCATGGATACATAAATATTTAGTAGTTGCCTTCGCGTCTAAGGATTTGGTAAATGATTTTTTGATTTTAGATTCTACTCTCATTGATTGATCAATTCCTGGCTATTAATGAGTATAGCAACAAGAAAAATTTTTGTTAAACCGGGATAATATAAAAATCTTTTACTCGCCAATCAAATTTTTTAATTTCTTTGTATGTTTGTTGAATTCTCTCATGTAAGTCCTCTGTGGAGCTGGCTTTAATAAATGAATAACCTGCAAGTAAATGACCATGCTCTCGGAGTCTAACCTCTACTTGTTCAACCCAATCTTTAGAAGCGATATGATTTTTGATTTTTTCGATAATGGGATCGTCTTTACCCTCTAAAGTGACTGCGGAACGATCTGCTAAAGCAGCCATTGCTGCTCTGAATTGTTTGAAGCCATCATAGAAAATATCAAATGAAATTAGTAATGCTGCAAGTGGATCAGCCCACCACCAATTTACCTTTAAACCAAGCATGCCAACTATCGCTGCAAGTGCTGACATCCAGCCAGCTTTATTCATCTCAGCTTCAGTGTAAAGAATTTTGTCATGCAGTTCGTGTGCAAGAGGCATTTTGGAAATACTTAGAAAAGTAGAGATCGCTCCTATTGCGGTAAGGAGAGGAATAATTAACCAGCCTTGCCAAATTTTAAATTCCCCAATTGTTACTGTTGGTATAACAACCAAACCACCTTCAAATAATTTAGTAGTAGCTTCAACCATTAATAAAGCTCCCATCCCTAATAATGTTGTTGCTGAAATTAAGAAGGCAATTGAAACTGCTCGATGGTAGCCATAAGGATATTTGGCATCGGGCTTACGCCAGCAAATTTTATTTGCAACCAAGAAAGCTATGGGTGGGATACAGCTTAAAGCAGCATCCATAAGTTCAGTCTTTAGTAACTGAGAATTGCCCATTACCAGATAAAGCAAATAGCCACTGATAATAGAAAAGACAATAGTTATCCAAATTAAAAAACTGGCTTTTTTATAAGTGCCTTTTAATTTATTGTTGAACTCATATTGGGGTGCGATTTTCATTGAATATCTTGGATTAATCATAAGTTAGAAAAGATTTAAGCGCATCAAACATTCTAATAACCACTTCATAACCTTTATTATGTAGTCTAGCTTTGAACTGAACAAATCCAGGAGTATTAATGACTAGTTTAAATGCAGCAAATAATCGTTTTAAAGAAAATCCAGCAAATAATGCTTTAGCAGAGTTGGCGGCGGCAAGTTTCCTTGGTAATAGATTTAGTCCAACAGCTAATCAAACAATTGCTGATATCCCAATGGCGCAGTCTAGATTTGGTGCTGTGCGTTCAAATCAAGCTGCAGTTGGTGATCCGCGTTCTGGTACCACTTTAGATCCTGCGACTGGCACGACAACAGGAACGACTACGGGAACCACGACTGGCACGACAACAGGAACTACTACGGGTACAACAACCGGTGCGACAACAGGAACGACTACGGGAACCACGACTGGCACGACAACAGGAACTACGACAGGAACCACGACAGGTACGACGACAGGAACTACAACGGGAACTACAACAGGAACCACAACAGGTACGACGACAGGAACCACGACCGGCACAACAACGGGAACTACAACAGGAACCACAACAGGTACAACGACAGGAACTACTACGGGAACCACGACCGGCACAACAACTGGAACTACTACGGGTACAACAACCGGTGCGACAACAGGAACGACTACGGGAACCACGACTGGCACGACAACAGGAACTACGACAGGTACAACAACAGGAACCACGACTGGAACTACGACAGGAACCACGACAGGAACTACGACAGGTACAACAACAGGAACTACGACAGGTACAACAACAGGAACCACGACTGGAACTACGACAG
>CAYQSL010000006.1:8769-25936 GCA_964420165.1 uncultured Gammaproteobacteria bacterium
CTACGACAGGAACCACGACAGGAACTACGACAGGTACAACAACAGGAACTACGACTGGAACTACGACAGGTACGACGACAGGAACTACAACAGGAACCACAACAGGTACGACAACTGGAACCACGACAGGAACTACAACAGGTACGACAACTGGAACCACGACAGGAACTACTACGGGAACTACAACAGGTACGACAACTGGAACTACTACGGGAACTACAACAGGTGCGACAACTGGAACCACGACAGGAACTACAACAGGTACGACAACTGGAACCACGACAGGCACGACAACAGGAACTACTACAACTACCCCGGCAGCAAATAATAGAGATAAATATAAAGCAATTCTAGATACTGATGGCAATGGAACTGTAAGCGATCAGGAAATAATGCTTTATGAATTAAATAGAAGAAAAACTAATGGTATCGTTTTGAACTTAAGTGATGATCAAAATGCTCAGAATGTTTTTGCTGTAATAACTTCATTAGATAAAAATAACGATGGAATTATTTCTTCAATTGAAAGCTTGAATGCAATATTGGCTTCAAAAGCAACTAATAGCAATATGAATATTACAGAGACTAATACAGCTATGGTTCTAGGAACTAATAGCCAATTTACTCAATTAAAGAATGCACTTGAAAGCCTTACTTTAACTGGTTCTGATAATAGAGCATCTGATAATGAAGTGGTAAATATTCTACTTGCATTAAGAGCAGCTGGTCTCGGCGCAACTGATTGGACAAGTGCAGACTACTTAAAAAATAATGCTCAAACAGGCAAGATTTCTACTGCAGTTAGTGCGGCAGATAGTAATTCAGATGGAGTTATTAATGATGATGAAGCTTTGAATCTATATTTGCAATCTAGAAAAGGTACTGTTGATGCACCTTTAGGAGCAATTAATTATATAGAAAGTAAGAATGCTAACTCAGATAAAATTCTTAGTGCATTAAATCAAGTAGAAATTCAAAATGATGGAATTATTACTGATGAAGAAGTTGCAGCGGCGCTTGCAAAATTGAACAACAATCAATTCGATCCAGCTACGGCAGCTATTGTTAATAAAATTCTTGCAACGAATACTCATACTGCTCAATTGAGTGAGATGCTTACAGTCTTTGATACTGATAAAGATGGCACGATTAAGCCTGAAGAATTTGCTGTGGGCTATTTGAAAATGCGTAAGTTGAACATGCCGGCATTGGGTGCAGATGCACTTGCTTATTTAAAAGCGCAAAATCCTGATATAACTGCAATGCAATCAATGCTTGATACGCTTGATGCGGATGCAAATGGAGTGAAAGACGGCATTGTCACTAGAAGTGATTTTGCAACTAAGCTTGGTACTCTTCTTATAAGCAATGGCAGTATTGATAATGAGAAGAAGCGTATTCTGAAATCCTTTATTGAAGGCATACCAGGATTAGCTGATGCTAATAGCTTAATCAATAAAATTAATACTGCATCTGAATTAACGGCTTCTATGAATGCTATTGATAGTAATCATGATGGAGTTTCTGATGCGGAGATGGCAAAACTTATTGCAGATGATTTGAGTGGTGCTAAGAAATTAAAGCCTCTTGATGAAGCATTGTTATCGTTTATTAATTCTAGCTATGAAGCAACTAAGACTTTAATTACTGATTACACTGCAGGCAAAGGTAAATTTAGCGATGATTTACTCTTGGTTAATTTAGTTGCTAAAAAGAAACAAGGGAAAATTACAGCGGACCAATTCGCGATGTTAACTGGTCTTGATTCGACAGTTACTCAAGCCAAACTTAGTGCAATTGAAAAAGCTTTAACCATAATGGATGCTAATGGTGATAGAGAAATCTCCGAACAAGATTTTAATGTATTCCAAGAATGGCAGAGAAATGCTCAAGATTACCTTGGTAATAATCCTAAAAAGAAAGCTGCTGCAAAAGCATTCTTTGACAGTCATCCAGAATTTAATAACTTCTCGGCTGATGGACATTATCCAACTGCAAATGATTTAGCAATCTTTGATGAAGTTTCAGATTATTTAAGAGATAAGTTTGTAGGCACAGTAGGTTTTGGTAGATCTATAAAAGATTTATAAATCCACTAAAAGATATTTTTGATCTCTAACACCAACAGATTTACGTGTAGCGCCTACTTTGATATTGTCTACGGCAAATACTCCCATGTCGTGAGCTAAGATGCGGTCACGAGCTGTTGGACTGCCGCCGCGTTGAATATGACCAAGAACGCTGACTCTAAAGTTGGGTGTGGAGTTTTTTTCATTCCAATATTTTTCCATTAATAAATCTGCAAGTTTATAAGCGCCACCTATTGGATGTCCTTCAGCAATAATGATGATGGTATGACCTTTGGAGCGAATGAAATGAAGTAGTTCATCAAAATTAATTTCGGTTTCTGGGCTTACAACGTAAGATGCTGCAGAAGCGGTCCCTACGGCCGTAGCGATATCACCGCAATTCCTTCCCATTACTTCTACTATAAAGTGCATGGAATGTGAATCTCCTGTATCTCTAAGCTTGTCTATAGCTTCAATTGCTGTATTGATTGCAGTGTCAAAACCAATAGTAAAATCGGTTCCTTTTACATCATTATCAATAGTGCCTGGCGTGCCAATGACTTGACCTTTCCACTGACCATTTGTAGGATCAGTAAATTCTTTAAGACCTGCATAGCTGCCATCACCACCACAGCAGATTAAACCAGTTATTCCTAAGTTATTTAAATTTTTGGCGGCGATTTCTTGTCCTTCTTTAGTCAAAAATTCAGATGATCTAGAGGTCCTGAGTATAGTCCCACCTCTTTGAATAATATTGCAGACAGAATCATAATTGAATAATTCAAGTTGATTATTGATTAATCCATTGTAACCTTCATAAATTGCAAAAGGCTCAAAGCCGAGTTCTACACATCTTCTTACTGAAGCTCTTACAAATGCATTCATTCCTGGTGCATCACCGCCGCTAGTCATTATTGCTATTTTCATGATTTAACATTCTTGGTATTTTCGTTATAATGTTTTTGTGAATACTATCTACTTTATTATTGTAGCTGTTTGTATCTATTTAATTGCATATAGGCTCTATGCGGTTTGGATCTCAGCTAAAGTTTTAGCTTTCGATGAAACTAAAACTACCCCTGCTGAGCGTTTTAATGATGGTAAAGATTTTGTGCCTACTAATAGATGGATTGTTTTTGGGCATCATTTTGCTGCAATCGCAGGACCAGGTCCACTAATAGGACCTACACTTGCTGCGCAATTTGGATATCTACCAGGTGCTATCTGGATTTTGATAGGGGCAGTGCTTGGTGGCGCAGTTCAAGACATGATGATTTTGTTTTTCTCTGTACGTAATGATGGTCAAAGTCTTGGGCAAATGGCAAAAAAATATCTGGGTAAAGTTGGTGGCTATGCTGCGCTTGTTGGGTCGCTATTGATTATCATTATTCTTATTTCTGTTTTAGGTTTAGTTGTTATTAAAGCCATGAAAAACAGTCCCTGGGCTACTTTTACAGTATTTGCAACTATCCCTATTGCAATTTTGATTGGTATTTATATGCGTCATCTTCGTCCTGGGAAAGTTTTGGAAGGTTCACTTTTAGGCTTAGCTTTAGTTCTTTTTGCTGTATTTGCTGGTGAGTGGGTTGCTCAGCACGATTATTTATCTCATTTATTTAGCATCAATGGTAAGTCACTTGCAATATTTGTAATTGGTTACGGTTTTGTCGCAGCTGTTGTCCCAGTCTGGCTTTTACTTGCACCGAGAGACTACCTTTCTACGTTTTTAAAATTAGGAACGATTTTTCTTTTATTTATTGCTGTTCTTGTTTTGGCACCTGAAATTAAAATGCCACCACTAACTAGATTCATTGATGGTAATGGACCGGTTTTTGCGGGAAAGATTTTCCCATTTATGTTCATTACTATTGCTTGTGGTGCAATGTCAGGTTTCCATGCTTTGGTTGCATCAGGTACTACGCCAAAACTTATTGCAAACGAAAAGGATATAAGATTTGTCGGTTATGGCAGTATGCTTTTGGAGTCATTGGTTGCTTTAATGGCAATTATCGCTGCTTGTGTTTTAGATCCTGGTGTATATTTTGCGATTAATAGTCCAACTGCTTTGATTGGTGATAATTTAAATCAAGCTTGTGCAACCATCTCATCATGGGGCTTCCCGCTTGACCCGCAAACAATGAAAGACCTCTCGGCGGCTATGGGAGAGAAAACTTTACTTTCACGTACTGGTGGCGCGCCATCACTTGCGGTTGGTATGGCAAGTATTTTCTCAAAAGTATTTGGTAGTAATTTACTTGCTGTTTGGTATCACTTTGCAATTATGTTTGAAGCAGTTTTTATTCTTACTACACTTGATGCAGGTACGCGAGTAGCAAGATTTATTTTGCAAGATTTTATGGGTGGTTTCTATGCGCCACTTGGTAGAACCTCTTCTTTTAGAGCAAATGTTTTTGCGAGTTTCTTGGTAGTTTCAGGTTGGGGATATTTCCTTTATATTGGGATCATAGATCCAAATGGTGGAGTAAATATGCTCTGGCCTCTTTTTGGTATTGCAAATCAAATGCTGGCTACAATTGCACTCTGTGTGGCTACTGCAATAATGGTACAAACCAATCGTTTCAAATATCTATGGATCACAGCAGTGCCAGCATTAGGTTTGGTAATTATTACCACATCCGCGGCTCTAGAAAAACTATTTAGCTCGAATCCGCGTATTGGTTATTTAGCTGCAGCGCAGGTCTCTGAGCAAATGGCACATAATCAATATATTGTTTCAGGACTGACTGCAATATTTTTAGTTATTGTTTGGACTACGTTTATAAATACTGTAATTTTGGTTTGGAATAAGGCTGGTGTTAAAAATGAAATGGTTATCTAAAGCTTGGGCTTTTATTCAGGAACTTGTTGGTGAGAACGCTTACGAAAAATATTTAGAGCACCAAGTAAAACACCATCCCGGTCAGGCTGTTCTCTCTAAAAAAGAATTTTTTAAATTAGAAACGGAGCGAAGATGGAATGGTGTTAGACGTTGTTGTTAATTAAGAACTAAATCTTACCGTTCCAATACCCACCTTTACGGTCAACTAATGCATCATAGCCAGACCAGAATCTGAATGGAGGAAGTAAACCTACTACAGCATGAGTAAGTACTTTCTCTCCAGGATTTTCATTAATTGCTTGTCCAATACCAGGCCAAATAATTAATGATAGTAATCCACCGACAACGGTTTTACCTGTAATTCCGCCATGTGCAATAGCAGCTTCAGCAGAATTAAAGCTAGAAGCTAAAATGCCAGTAACAAGTAATGTGTAAAATATCTTTTTCATAAATTTCTCCTTTTATAAAGATTATGGATTATTGCTAATCACCTTCAATTATAGCTTGGAATACATATCTGTCATTCTATTTTCTTGATTCTAGTTGTAGTCTTTAAATAGGCTACTTATGCTTTTCAAATTTAATTCAGAAAGAACTAAAAAAATTTTTGATTTATCATTGCCAATAATTATTGGTATGGTTTCCCAAAACACTCTCAACTTAGTTGATACGGCTATGGTTGGACGTCTTGGTGCGACCTCGCTTGCTGCAGTTGGTATTTCAGGAATGATGGTATTCCTTATCCAGTCGTTAGTGATTGGAGTAAGTTCGGGTGTGCAAGCTATTGCTGCTAGAAAAAAAGGTGAAGGTAAACTCCATGAAATTGGTTCTGCGATTAATGGTGGTTTGATTTTCTCTTTCGTTTTTGGTTTATCGGTTACGATTCTTTCTTTATTCATTTCTAAATGGTTATTTGCTCTTGTTGTAGATAATCAAGAAGTGAGAATTTTAGCTAAAGACTATTTTGATATAAGAATGGCTGTGACTGTGTTTGCAGTAGCTAATTTTGCTTTTAGAGGATTCTGGACTGCGATCGACGCTTCCAAAACTTACATGATGGCACTGATTGTTATGCACATTGCTAATATCATTCTGAATTACGCTTTGATCTTTGGTAATTGGGGTTTCCCAGCTATGGGCGTAAAAGGCTCTTCGCTAGCTACTTCCATCTCTGTTGTTTTAGGTACTGTGATTTATTTTTGGAGTATGTTTAGGAAATCTAAAAAACTAAATTTGAATTTTAAAACACCCACTTTCCTTGAAATAAAAGTACTTAGTCAAATATCTATGATTAGTGGATTTGAGACTATGGTGACTATGTCAAATATCGTAGCGCAATATTGGCTCATTGGTAAAATTGGCATCACTGAACTGGCTGCAATTAATATACTCATGAATATTATGCTGGTTGTATTGCTGCCAGCAATTGGTTTTGGTATTAGTCTTGCGACTTTAGCAGGACAAGCCCTAGGTAGAGGTGATTTGGATGATTCTTATAATTGGGGTTTAGATGTAGCTAAGTTGGGATTCCTTTGCTTTATAGTAGTGTCATTGCCCATGGCAATTATGCCTGAAGCGGTGATTAGAATTTTTACTGATGATCCTGGAGTGATTCATACTGCTGCGCCTATTCTTAGGATTATGGGTTTTACTATGCCACTTGAAATGGTCGGCTTTATTTTCATGGATGCCTTTAAAGGTGTGGGTGATTCCAAAACTGCTCTGAAGGTGTCTTTCATTATGCAATGGATTTATTTTTCACCAATTGCTTTAATTTTGGTATTTGTTTTTCATTGGGGATTGCTCTCTGTATGGCTTGCGCAGACAAGTTATCATACGCTGCAGAGCCTTTGGTTGTTTATAACTTGGAAGCAGCGTAAGTGGCAGAAGTAAAAACAATTGCCGTCATCCTCGCACCTTCGTAGAAGGTGTGGGGATCCAGGTTCGCTAAAAATGTGTTGAGTAAACTGGGTCCCCAGCTCGCTGCGCGACCTGAGGATGACGTTCAAATCGAGGTAGGCATATAAAAGCTCGTAACGTAATTGGTTAAGCGTAGTAAAACAAAAATTATAGAAGCAACTCTGTGAATATTTCTAACTAAGGATTTGTTTAATTCTTCTGGAGATTTAATTTTGCTCATTTTGCTTCCTGACCAAGCCAAAACAATATAAAGCACCAATACTAAAATTGAAACTGAAACGTGGAACCAAACAAAAGAACTATGATTGACTAAGACTCTTTCAATTGCTTGCCTGCGAATTTCGATGCTAAGTACTAAAGATAGATCTAAAGTAAAAGCAGTAATCATCAATGGAATATGAATTTTTCTGTTGTGACGATTCAGTAGTCCGAAAAATACTATTAGAATGATGACAGTGGAGATAATTAAAAACATAATGAGGGATCACTTAATCTTACAATGACACCAGAAAGATTGGCAAAAATCAATAATGTTGTGAATGCTCGTCAGCAAGGGATTGTTGTGCTCGAAGATATTCATGATCCACATAATGCACAAGCAGTATTTAGAACTTGTGATTGTTTGGGTTTCCAGCAACTCTATGTAATCTTTGAAAGAGAGAGAACTTTTAATCCAACTAAAATTGGCAAGCTGAGTTCTTCGTCTGCAAATAAATGGTTAGACATTAAATTATTTACTTCAAGCAAGGAATGCTTTGAGGAATTAAAAACACAAGGTTATAAAATTTATGCCACTGCGCTTAGCGATAAAGCTAAATCAATTTATGAAAATGATTTCCAAGAAGAGAAGCTAGCAATGGTTTTTGGTAACGAGCATACTGGTATCTCCGATGTGGCTTTTGACTATTGCGATCAGTTAATTACTATTCCTATGCTAGGTATGGTGCAAAGTTTGAATCTATCCGTGACAGCAGCAATTAGTCTTTTTGAAATCACAAGGCAAAGAACGGTTAAAGGTATGGATAAATTTGTATTAGATCTGGGTGCTAGAGATAGTTTGGCTAGAGAGTTTGCTGAAAGGTAATTCTTAAGCAACTTGTGCTGTTAGGTCGGGTCTTTTACTTTTCTCAGCAATTAATTCTTCTTCTGTTTTCTTTGGTTCGGTAGTTTGTTGAGCAACATTCTTTGAAGAGTCATTAGGCTTTTCATTTTGAGCCGTATTCTTTGTAGACTCATTTGGCTTTTCGTTTTGAACTGTTTGAGGAGGAGCTTCATTGCCTTTGATTGTAATTGCATGTCTTTCCATATCACTTTTTTGGCTACCATGGATGGTTTGAAATTTATGATCTTGTCCCCAGAAGCCTAGGTAGTTTGATGAGCCATCCATCATCAACCAGCCTTCTTGGCTAGTACTTCTGCCAACGACAACCATGTCTTTAAAAGTTCCACCAAGTTCAGTTCTTCCATGTTTTACTCCAGCTTCAACTGCTTTTGCTGCAAAGTTAGATAGGGAACCATTGTGGCAACTGTTGAAGTTGATAGTTATTGCAGATGCAGATGCGTTAGAACGTCCTATTTGGAAAAAATATCCATAGTCATCTTTGCCAATCGAAGCCTTATCTCCGCCATTACCCATATGAGCATCGTAGCCACTACCATGGGAGTCATAATTTAGAACTAAATTGTAATCTGCTTTAGCTGCTCGCATTTGTTCACCTGTGAAATTTAAATAAGTCTGTGATCTTGTTTGGCTATCATTACCTTGTATTGCAGATGCAAGTACATTAGAAGTTGAGCCTTCTCCGAATTGAGGTAAGGTGTCTTTTAGTGCACTAAGTTCACCTGGTCGAAATCCATGATTGCGATTGTGAACACCATTATGATCAACCCCAGGATCATTTACTACGTGCATGACTAAAGTGTATTTAGGGTCAACACCTCCACCTTTTTCTCTCAGGTCGGCAGCATTCTTTTGTAAATTTTGCATGTAGTCAACATCTTTTATAGATTGCACTAAAAATCTTGGATCGATGTTTGCTAGATTATGAATACCTCCAAAGGCACCCATTACCTGTTTGGCTTTAGCAGGGTCAATATTTTCTTCTTTGAGAAGTTGTTGTAATCGTTGATTAGGATCTTGATAACCTCTTTTGTCATTAATAAGGAAATCCAACTTGCCAGACTTTATTTGATCTTCTGTAGGTTTATACATTGCAAAAGTTGAAAGTGAAAAAGCATCTTGTTTAAATTCAGGCGCGATACTCATTCCCAGGTAGGGTTTTATAGCTTCATGAAGTTTATCGCCGCTACTAAAAGCATGTGCTAAATGATTATTTACCATGCTCCATAAACCATCAGAAACATTTGCTCCTGTAGGTTTGGCGTGTTGTGGTAACTCGCCCTTTGCAAAATGATAACCATTCAATCCTGGAGCAGTATTGGGGTCACCGCCATAAGAATCAGGCACGCCACCAAAGCCACCACCACCTTCGCCGCCACCTTCATTGCGGCCTCCCCAGGCATTGCTTAATTGCTGACTTAAACTCCCTGCTCCACTTTGTGATGCTGCCATCGCTAAATTAGGGGGAATTGAATTACCGAAATTTGTTCCAGAACTGCCAAGCCCAGCTACTGCTTTTGCTGCAGTTTTAGAACTGTTCTCAATAAATTTTTTAAGTGTATTTTGTGGATTGTTTTCATCTGCAGCTAATAGGTCTGCGGTTGAAGTATTTGAGTCATCTTTCGACCCAAGAGCTCTTTTGACGGCACTCTTTACTCCTTGGTCACCACCACCAACTGCTTTGCTCACTGGTTTAATTGCTGCACTTAATGCCATTAACTAAACTCTCCAAATCCAACATCTAAGCTGGCAAATGTTTTTGGTTTGCTGTCTTCAGCTTTATCTTGTACGTTTTCTGCTTTATCTTCTACCTTAGGATTTTTTTCTTCTTTAGTTTCAGCTTTAGGTTCTTCTTTTTTAGGTGCCTCTTCTTTCTTGAAAGCTCCAATTTCTTTATCTCCATTAGGAGGAACTGCGCCATTGAAACCACCATCAGGTACGTGACCGCCACCACCGCCGCCGCCACCACCGCCGCCTTCACCTTCGTCTGCACTACCGCCACCACCGGTTTGAGCAATCTTTGGAGGAGTGCTAGTTTGCGGAGAGCTCATGCTTGGCATAGACATTTGCTGAGGCATGTATGGAAAAAGATATGGATTGAATTTAGGTCCAGCAGTGTAAGTGGATGCTGCTATAGCCGCAGAGTTTGAATTGACATCACTTGTAACTCTTTGTGCGTAATTGCTATTAGGTCCACTTGTGGATCTTGGATCATCAAAATTTGAAGATTTTTTAACTGGAGTGGATTTATTAATTGCCGCTGCATTGCTCTGAGCTGCTGGGCCAGATACCATTGCGACGTTTAAACTTTTGCTATCAATACTCATAATTGGACCTTTCTTTGTCCCTTTTGTATGTAGTATCTGTAACAATGAGTGGTTAAAAGCTGGTTAAGTTACTTTCGAATAAGCTAAAAATCCTACAAAATACTTAGGTGAAAGCAGAATACCCCTTGATCTTCAAGAAGTTTAATCAAGTTTGGCACGTGCAGTTCACCAACTAAAACCGGATGAATACCTTGATCAAATTTCATAAAATTCATTGCGATAAATCTATCTCGTTCAAAGCAAAGTTGTTTTATTTTAGACTTGATTAAAAATTTAAGATCAAGAATTTCTTTATCCATACCCTTGATAAGGTTTGCATGTTTTAAAGTGAAAATTTCTAGATCGGGTAGAAGTTTTACTTTTTTGATTAATAGTGAGAACGGTTCCTTGTGGATAAATAATTCTTTTTCCAGCTCTCTAACCATTACCTTGCATTCCCTGATATTCTCAGAACTGCTAAGATTGAGTATATTTAAAATTCTATTTTGCTCAAGCTCAGTAGACACACACTCTCCAGGGAAGGCGCAGTATAGGTATGAAAGTAAAGCGAATTTATTTAATAGTGCTTGTGATTCAGCAGGAAGAAAATTAACTTCTATATTCTCTTTTGCTAAAAGAAATTTTGTTGTAATTGCTGGACTTAAATTGTTGAATATAAAATCATTAAAGTTGAAATTTTTGAACTCATTGTTAAGTTCAATTGTTGAAGTCCCTTCTTTAAGAGCATCTCCTGGATTGCCAGGTTTTTCTCTATAAAGTTTAAGTAGAAAGTTACTAATCGTTGTATTAGCTTTTTGGAAGTTTATGCTGTTAACTTTTGCACCAGGATGCAGCTCACCAATAATCAAAGCAAGAGGTTTGTTTTCGCAATTATTACTCAATAAACTTTTGTGTCTAATTTTTAGAGGAATTAGATTTTTTTGTGATTGATTCAATCCTTCTACAAGCGTTTCTATCTGACGTAGATCTTCAAAAAAGCTTTTTTTGCTACTAGTTTCTTGTTTGAAATCCATGCCCATAATATTTGGCATCGGCATTATTGGCGTAAACACTAGCAAAATAGGCTTTTTGATCTATGTATTGACTCGATTTAGGGAAATACGCTAATATATAATTAGATTAAATCAGTTTAATTTATATGGATTAGGAATAGTGACCTGGTTGAAGACAATTACAGCGCCAATTAATTGGATTTTGGGATCTGCTAATACCGCAAATACCCCTAAGCCAGATTTGCTTATTGGTCCAAATATTAGTGAGATTAAAAGTAAATCTTATTCTCCGATTTTAAGTAGAGAAGCAAAAGAAAAAGTACATCAGCCTATTGAAACCGCAGCTAAGCCTATACCTAGTTGGAATGAAAATCTAAGTTCTTTTGCTAGTGGTGTTATGAGTCCGCTGGTAAATTCATTAACACGTTCTCGAATCAAGCACCTATTACTAGTAGACCCTAAGGTTGAACCGTTTAATTCTAGGCATATTAAAACACCTTGCTTTACAAGAGAGGTTACGCCTCAAGAATCATCACAAGTTATTGGTAAGAAATATTTTATAGAACCAAAGATTCCATTTGATCAGCAAAAAGAACTTGTTGTCTTAGTTCATGGAGCAAGAACCACTGGTAATATCTTCGAAAGCATAGTCGAGGACTTGCTTCAACAGGGTCATCCTGTGCTTGTTGGTGACATGGTTGGCTTTGGTACTAATAAAAATATAGAGCTTACAAATCAAAATTTAATTAGAGATGTAGCAGGTATGATCAGAGAAGCTAGTAGCTTAAGATCTGGAGAACATATTTCTATAGTTGGACATTCACTTGGCACAGCTATTATAGTTGCTGCTTTAAAAGAAATATTTAAAGACGAGCAAGCATTAATTAATTCACCAGAAGATCTAACTAAGATTGATAAAGTAATTTTGATTTCAGCTTGGGATAAACTTGCTAATGTTGAGGAAGATTTATTAACACAAGATCCTACTAAATTGCAAAGAATTATTGATAGAGAAATTGGGCATCATGATGAACATTTAGAAAAAGTTCTTCGCCAGAAACTCAATGATCCAGCTAGCTCTATTGAAAGCGTTCTTGGTCAGGAATTCAATACTTTTGATAACTTGAAAGATTTATTAGAACTCAATACAAGCAGGGTAAGTAATTCGAAAATTCAGGAATTTAAATTTATTCATGGTAAAAAAGATGAATTTGTTGGCTATCAAAGATCAATTGAGTTAGATCAATTAACAAAATCAATGAAAGTAAATTCAAGCCATTCATTAGATGAGCATGGTACTCACTTTGATCAAAGAGTGAATGGTAAGAGTAGTTTGCCAACAAATTTAATTCTGGCTTCTTTGGCAAATCCAGTAAGAAGGAATGTAATTCCTGAGATTGAAAATTTGGCAGAAACTTTATTTGCAGAAATTGATGGAGAGCCTGATAAAGTTTATTTAAAGCTACAACAAGATAAAACTGCTTTGTCGCGATATGAAGCTCTAAGTAATTACGGTAAATCTGATTTAGCTAGAGAAAGATACAAGATTGTTGCTTAAATATACTGGGAATCCCTTGATTTACTTAAAGAACTGAGGGAATATCATTAAGATACGGGGAATTTTTGATTTAGGTGGATAGTGATTCTTTAAATTGTTTAATTGGCTTAGGCATAGTTCTAGGTATAGCTTGGTTAGCAATTGTAAATTATCCTGCAATTGAAAGAATTTTACAAAGCCAACTTGATAATAGTTTAGATCGAGAAATTGAGGATAAGACTGATCAACCTCTACATGAGATTTTTCTTGAATTTGATCATGAGTCAACAAGTGCTTGGCTGAAGTGGATGGAATCTCGAGAAGATGAAGTAAAAAATATTGCTTATCAAAAAATTTGGGATTATTTAAGTGGTGAGCCAGAGACACTAGGCTCTGTTACTGGCGATGCTATAAAAGCAATCACTGCTTTTAAAAGACCTGAAACCTATAGATTGATTCTAGATTTAGTTATTAAGGTTAGAGAAAAATTTATGAGATTTAAAACTTTAGATCTTTTTTATCAAGAGGCTGTTTCAAGTTTAATGGTAATAGATGAATCAGAAGCCATACCTTTTCTTGCTGAAGAAATATCAAATTATGAAAGCAGATCTGATGCTGATAAAATGCAGCAGTATATTCTCAGAGCTTTAGCTAAATCAGATGAATTGGATTTACTCTCACCAATTTTTGTTCGTACTGTCTTGGATGCAGAGATAGACAGGGTTGTAAAAGCTGACTTAGTTTTTTTATTAGAGAAGAAGAATTCTATATTTAGAAGAAAAGTTTATACTGAAGTATTTAAAGCTTTAATACAATCTCCGGTCAATGTAATTAGTGAAGATGATCAGCAAATCTTTGAGCAGATTTTTCATAACTCAAAGAAGTTTTTTATCAAAGATGATTTTGATAAAGATTTGTGGGATTGTATTTTAAAACTTTGTGATTTACCTAAATTAAGAACTTTGTTTATAAAGTTAGTTTCAAGCTTTTTGGCTAATGGCGAAGAAGAATTATTGCGTGAACAAATATGTGTCTTGATTGAAAAAAATGAACCTGCCAAATCTAGTTTCAGGGAAGCAATGGCAAAGCGCTATAAAATTACTAGTCAAGAATTAGAAACCATTAAATTACCTTATAAAAAGGAAGATTTGGTTTTTGAAAAGGATTCAACTGTCACCGTTGAAAAATCTAAAAAAACAAAAAGTGTGACTCATGAACTTCTTGATACATACCATTTGCTTGACAAGGTGGTTTTCAGTAACGAGATATCAAAACTGGATAGAAGTTTAGGCATGGTGAGTTTGATTCATGGAAGTTCTTCGATGGAAAAAATATATTTATTAAGAGCTTTGGCTGCTAATGCAAATATCACTTTTATCTATATTAATTACGAGCAACTAATCAGATCAAATTTCGAGGTTGCTAATTTAAAAAATTCAGTCAATAATTGCAAGCCTTGTATTGTTTATTTCGATTCTATGGAGAGTATTCTTGTTAAACCAGAATTGGATAAAGTGGAAACTTTGCATCTTAAAGAGCTTATGAAAGTGCTGAAAGAATTGAGCCAGCTTGCTGGCGTCCATTTTTTTGGTAATCTTCCTTATAATAAAGACAGTTTAAAGCAAGAAAACCCAGAATTACATACAATGGTGAATTCTAATCTTAGAGGCTATTTCAGGCTTGTTTTACCTATAGATAGACCTGATGCTAAAGAAAAAGAAAGAATTCTGAGAGATAACCAAAATAAAATGTCTATAGAAAGAATGAAGAATCCTGAGAGATATGATGCAAATTCTATTCTTTCATATGCACAATCAATGTCTATACTTGAGTTTCTATATTTCCTCACTCAGTATTTTGAGTTTAGTTTATTTGCATATGGAGAATTAATTCCTCTGAATGAATTTATTGAAGAAAGTAAATTTGTTTTGGATCTTAGTAATCTAGAGCCAGATAGCGATGTTGATCTTTCCACTTTACTTGGTGTTTAACAGAGTTTTTGCTCAAGCATAGTTCCGCAACAGGTCTACTATCTCTTGTACAATTAATTCTTATGGAAGACAAAGCGACATATGTCAATGATCTTTTTTCAAGAATAGCTAGCAAATATGATCTTTTGAATGATCTCATGACTTTAGCTATGCATAAAGCTTGGAAGAATCGTTTGGTTGATTTGGTTAGTGAAGGTATTAAAGATTCAAAGAATGCCAAGGTCCTTGATCTATGTACAGGAACAGGTGATATCGCAGATTTGTGGATTAAGAAGCCTTATGTATCTGAAGTAATTGCGATTGATAGTTGCAGTGCAATGTTAGAGCAAGGATATGAAAAACTCCAGAAGAAATATTCAACTAAGGTTCCTAAGCTCACTATGTTACAAGCAGATGCAATGCAGCTACCTTTCCCTGATAATCACTTCGATGCAGTGACAGTTGGTTTTGGTTTGCGTAATGTTAAAGATCCAGACGTGGCTATTAGAGAAATTTTTAGAGTGCTTAAGCCTTCTGGATTTTTAGGGTCTTTAGATCTTGGGCACCCAAGAATTCCTCTAATCAGTGGTCTCTATAAAAATTTATTTTTAAAATTTATTCCAGCACTTGGCAAGAACATTGCACAAGACAAAGATGCTTACCAGTATTTAGTAGATTCCTTGAAAACATGGCCCCCGCAACAGCAGTTTTCACAAGCACTTTACGAGTTTGGCTTCACTAGAAGTTTCTATGAAGACATAATGTTAGGTGCAATCGCAATTGTTATTGCCCAGAAGTAGTTTAGAGCTGCGAAACTCTAAGATCTTCTTTCTTCGTCAGTTGAGATTCGGTGATGTAAGCACCGACATATTCACCATTTAGGAATTGTTTATTATGACTTGTGCCATTAAATTCTCCTCGTTTAGTGAAGTCAAATTTATTTATTGATTCGACATACCAATATTCAGATTTCTTTTCCAGGAAGCTACTTATTTCCCAATAAAGTGAATTATCAGTATCAAAGTCTATCGCTTTATTATTCATTAGCTTCCAGTCATTAGCTTTCCAGCTCGGGTAAAGGTTTCCATTGATGTTATTGATAGTTATTTCGGATTCAGACTCTGTCCCAGTTTTTACATAAGGACAATCTGACCATACTACTTTGGTAGTAACAGCCCATTTACCTTCCAATTTGGAATGGTATTCGTCCCTGGTAGCAATTAGCTGAAAAGCCGTTGCCTCTGCCCCTCCCATTGTAAATGGAAGCACTAATCCCACCAAGTACGCAACTAGAAAAATTCCTTTGCGTATCATCTCTGTAATCTATCGGCAGATTCCTAGATAGTCTAAAGAGCCGATTGTGCTTTAGTTCGATATTAGTTTCTCAAACTCTTTTGGTAAGGGAGCTTCAACCTGAATATTTTTTTTGGTTATCGGATGATTAAACTTCAATGCTTGAGCATGAAGTAAATGTCTTCCTGGAAGTATACTTGCTTGGAACTTAGTTGCATAAACTGTATCACCAAGAATTGGATAACCAATATCTGAAAGCTGTACGCGTAATTGATGAGTTCTACCTGTCTTTGGCATCAACTTTACTAAAGTATATTTATCAAATTTTTTCAAGACTTCATAGTCAGTGATAGCTTGCTTGTATTTAGATTTATTGTTCGCTATCTTCTCTTCATCAACTTTTGCTACTTGCCACTTTTGCATAGCGCCTCTTTTAAATTCTAGGCATAAGTAATTATCTAGGCGTCCCTTCATCGCTGGTTTCCAGTTGCCATCAGCAATTGCTAAATAAGTTTTCTCGATGTCTTTCTCTTTGAACATCTCATTAAATGCTTTTACAGTATTGTGATCTTTAGCAAAAATCATTAAGCCACTAGTATCTTTATCAAGTCTGTGAACTGGCTCTAGTGAAAATTTATCTGCAAAAAACTTTTGTAATTCTTCTTGAAGGTTAGTATTTTTACCTTCAGTGGGTAATGCGGGGTAGCCGGCTTCTTTGTCATAGATTAAGATCCAATTATCCTCGAAAATTATTCTCTCCTTCTTTATAAGAAGTTTTTCTCGGGCTACAAAGTTAATTTCTTTGAATTCGATTTTGTCTTTAGCTGGATCCACTAGTTTAGAGCCAAATCTTTCGATTTTGCCATTGACTAAACAAGCTCCTTTCTCTAGTGCCCGCTTCATTTCTCGCGAGCCATAATTTTTATATTTATTTTTAAGATATTTTAGAAGCCGCATTGATGATTTAGGGGTAGAATTTAAATAGATTCTATCAAAGACCGACAAAGGCGTTGGCAAATATGAAATCTTCAAAAGGACCAAAAATGAATAAAACTGAACAGTTCCAAGCCGGAACTAAGGTTAGCTCTATGTTTCCAGAG
>CAYQSL010000007.1:0-23368 GCA_964420165.1 uncultured Gammaproteobacteria bacterium
CCACCATTTTTATAAATTAGTTTCAAACTAAGAATCTGATTACAAGCCAATATCAGAAAGTTTCAAGCCACAAATGTCTAAGGCGAAACTTTTAAGATCATCAATTAATTCCTGAGTTTGTTCCCAATATTCTAAAAGTTTTTTGTTTATAACTTTTATTGCATTTTTAAGATGCTCAATGACTCTACTTTTGCACCCTGTCATTTGTTCATAAATTGATGATTGCCAACTTTCAGTAGAATTTTGAAATTGCTGTTGATGTGACTGCATATCTTTAAGGTCCTCTTGAGCACTGGCTGCCATCAAGAATAAAAACTTCATGGCACTTCTTACAACTTCTTTGTTACCACTGGTAATAATGCCATTGAAAGATTTACCTAAATCAGTGTCATCAAGAGAATTTTTGGGTAAATCACCATAAAACATTTCAGATCCAAATGCAGAAGCGCAATGTAAATCATCTATATGATCAGCTTTTACTTCGTGAATTGTAGGTAAATTTCTAGGCTGAATCTTGGGTAATAAAAACTGTATCAGAGTGTTCTTAGCACCATCATTCAAGTAGGGTAAAAATTTTTCTGCCTTTATTGCTTGCATATTTTGTTAATTTTAACTGTTTTGTAAGTTTAGTTTATTAAAGGCAGAGTAGGCAAAATCTGGGCAACATTACGTACTAGGTCTCCACCATTTTTTACTCTTTAATTTTCGCTCTATGACTAGGTTTTAGGGCTTGGAAAGTGCCACTTGACAAGCAGTAAGCCCGATTGCTATTATCTTGCCATGCGACCATTAATAGGAAGAATAAGTCTTGATTTAAGAACCAATGAAGATATTTCAAGGCAAATACAAAAGAGTCCAGTTTTATCAGCATCGGCAAAAGATCATGCATTCCAAGGTCTGACAAAAATAGCAGCTAATGTTGGTGCAGATCAAGAAGATATTAATCTGGCTTTAGCTAATTTAAAAATTGCATTAGGCATTGATGAAGCTAATAGAGATAGAACAGAAATTCCATTTCAAGCATCTGTAATTGGATTGGATGATATTCAGGCAGGTCAGTTAATAAGAAATTATGCACAACACAAACGTGATTTAGTACCTAAAGATGCCAAACGAGCTGCTGATCCTTTACAAGCATTTGCTCTTGAATTGGCAAAAGCGGCAGGTTTACCTGATAGTAGCAATAGTGCTATTTCATTTGGTGTCATTGATTTAGATGAAAATCAAAAGGTGCAAGGTGAAAGCATCAGAGAATCAATAGCTGCTCAGATTTGGTCAGGGAATATTAAGGATTTTCCTGAGAGATTCTTTCTAAAGCCTCAAAATTTAACAATGACAAATACAACAGCTCAGAAAATGAGAGATGATGGTGGTGCTGCGATTGTAATTTTAGTTCATCCTGTTTTGCAAACTTCCTATGTTGGAATTATTAGAACACCAAAAACTGAAAAATTAGCAATTGCAAAGGATCCTCAGAGTATTTGGAAAACAAGAACATTGTTAGCACAATAAAAAATCTTAGTGATTAATTTGATATCTCTTTAATCAAAACCTGGGCAACATTACGTACTAGGTCTCCACCATTTTACTTTCAAGCCACAAGTCGTGGGACAATAAGCTATTTTAGATAATATGCTACGATTCCTGTTATGAATGTAACGTTACCTACTCATTTAAATTCACTTAGATCAATGCTTGTAAATAAACATGAAAGGGATTTTGGCTTTGATGAAACAAACTCTCTTCAACCGTCAGTGAAATTTTTAGAATCATTTTTAGAATTTAGCCATTGGTTAGGAGATATGATTCAAGGACTTTTAAAAGATCAAACTGCAAAAAATTCTTCTGAGTTAATTGGTTCTACAGAAATATTTAAAACTCAAGTTGCTAAAGCTCTTATTGAATCTCGAACATTACCTCTATATAGTGATAAAATCATGCGCTCACATGTTGCAAATCGCATCGCTAATATAGCAGGTTTTAATGGTCCTGATGAGTTCTTTATAACCTTACCTGAAGTGATAAGTGATAATGAGGTTCAAGCCTTACATGACAAACTAGAAGATTTAATTGAAATACTTTTCATAGATTCTTTAATACAATTACATAGAAAATTAAAAGATTCCCAGATAAGTGAAGATATAGATGTCAAAATACAAATCAGGTCTATTCTTCCTCATTTACAGAAATATTCGATAGATCAAGTTAATGAGGCTGTTACTTATGATGATGAGCTAAGACAAGTACGATTCTAAAGCTCTATCAACAGGTAACAAGCTGGGCAACATTACGCACTAGGTCTCCACCATTTCTCATCCTTTGAATTTGGCTCTAGTGCTAGGTTTTAGAGCTTTGAAATTTATATCACCATTAAAAAGTTCCCCATTTTTTGTAAATCATCAGTATATCCTTATATGGCAATGATAAAATTATCTGCAATGTTTGTGAATAACAAAATTGCAGCAGTTAGACTTTGGGACGGCAAAAACCTTCATCCCACAATAGTTAGAGCGGAGCAATATGCAGGAGCTCAAGTTCCTAATCCCGAATATAACCAATCAAGAAGATCAGAAGAACTAAGAAAAGTCTCTGAGCAGTTTGCGCGTAAACCTTTAAATGAAGTTAGTAGGCTCAACAGTATCGTCACTCATAACGTCAATAACAAATTAAGTTATGATACTCTCGGTCAAACAGTAGTTAATTTTATTAAGTATCTTCAAGAAAAAGGTTTGACAAGCAATCCTAATCGTATCGATAGCAAATTCAAAGATGGTAAGAATCTTGTTGGTATAGAACTTGATTATTTAAATGATGCTTTTAAAGCCAAGCTAAGAGCTAATTCTTACCAAGAACTCAGTTTAGAGATCACAGAAGATTACAAGTTGAAAGTAAACTTTGGAAAAAATTCTTGGGACTATTTTATTGTAGGTCAAGATGCCAGTATCGACTTTAATAACAAACCTTTGAGGTTTGATGGGTCTGGTTCTTGGAACCAAGATCATATTCAAACGATGGTAGATTTTTTCAAGCCAATTGCTCAATCTATACAAACATTCATGGAGTCCAAAAAAACAGCAGAACTTCATACAGCAAAGGCTAAAGTGAAAGAAGCAATGACTGAAGTCGATCAACTAGTTGTTAATGACCAGATACCAAAAGACCAGTATTTTAATCCAATAGAAACCTCTCACAGAATGTCTTTGACTGCACTAAAAGAACAAGTGCTTAAAGAGGATTTTGAGATAAGAGCTTGGATTACACAAAACTATAAAAATGCTAGAAATTTAGAAACTAGTAAGCGTCCGGTAAAACAAGAAAGATTTAACTTAGATTCTGAATATAGAGAAGAGCCTTATTATACAGGTAGCTTTATTGAATTTCCATTCTGTAAAAATTATCCGAATACTTCTCTTTCTTTTAGAATGGACAAAGACGCTAATGTAGAAAACTATAGTGTTAATAGTTATGATGGAAAGCACACTGTAACTGTAATTGGTCGCTCTGATGCATCTGGACATGCATGGAATCATTCGATTTATAAGGAGGGAAAATCTGGAGAAAAATTATCAGTCAGTAATTATGGTGAGCCAGGTGAGAAGAACCAAATATATAAAGCAGAATATTCTAATTTTAGAAATGATAAGCAAACTTCTAATAAGCATCCTTTAGATACATGGTTAGATAAAGTTTTACGCAACACCACTCAACCAGATGATGAGCTGATAAGACTTCAGGGGCAAGCAATTCATCAAATGATGAAAAAATTAGGCATCACTGAAAGCTTTAGAACTTTGAGATATCAAATACATGCTGGTAATCTGCGCCATGAGGCAGATGGTAGCTGTTTTGAGGTAAGGTCTAATGATAGTTCTGAGCCTTATGTGCACTTTGAAAATACTTACTTTGATGGACAGAGGTTGAATGATACGCATCTCAAGACAAGTCTTCACGACGTTTCAGTACAATATATACATTTAGATAAATATGGTAAACAAACGAGAGGCTATGGAATTTTTCAGAGAACGATTAATGCTTGATATTAAACTAATACCTATTTAATTTCTGGGATCTCTTCTAAACTATAAAAAACTATTTGACCGCGCTGCTTAGCTTGTTTAACCATCTCGTCAGCTCCTTGAGAAGCTCCGCCTATTCTTAAAACTGCATCTAATTTTTCACCTAATCTAATAGCAATTGGATGAAAGATTTTATTGAAAATTTCATCACCAATTTCTCTAGAACCAGCTTCTTTAATCAAGGGAAGAGCAAACCATTCACCTAAAACTGGCATATGTCCTTTATGAAAAACTTGCAAAGCTGTTCTATTCATAGCTTCCACATTTTTTTCAATTAATTCAGGATCATCATTCGTTCCTGATCTGTAAGGTCCTGCAATTAGTATCCATAGCGGTTTTTGATTGACTTTCATAATATTTACTCCTTAAGTTATCTATTAAACCGAATTCTATACTTGCATCTCACTATAATCAACTAGTATCATTTTAGTTACCTAAAATGAGTAGAGCCACCGCTAATAGTAGTAGAAAGAAAATTTCTAAGAAATGTTGCAACAGTCCTTGCTCAATTGAAAAAGGTATGAGCATGCTGAGTGGCAAATGGAAAGCATCCATTCTATGGCATCTACGTAATGAACCAATGAGGTTTAATGACCTTGCAAGATTGTTCGCTGGAGCAAGTAAAAAGATGATAGATACTAGGCTCAAAGAAATGGAAATTCATGGCTTGATTGAGCGAAATGTGCTTTCATCTAAGCCAATTGCTGTTGCTTATAGTATTACTGACTCTGGACGTTCTGCACTAACTGTTTTAAAGATACTTAAGAAGTGGGTTGAAGAAAGAGAATTTGCTGAATTTACTTAACTTTGATCCATATTTAGCCTCAAGAATAGCCTTAAGGATGATTGAAAAATTGGAATAGACTAAATACAATTTATTTGTGGTCCCTCATTATCAGCCCATTCCCTTACCTGCTCCATTTTGGTTTTTAGAAAGCTTTTTGATCTTAGGCTTCTTCTTGCATTTGGTGCCCATGAATATTGTTCTTGGCGGTACTTTTAGTTCAGCTCTAATGATTTTAACTTCATCGAAGGAGTCCTATACTAGGCGCTTTGGAATTGAACTTGCAAAAGCTTTGCCTATATTTCTTTCTTTTGCAATTACTCAAGGTATAGTACCTTTGCTCTTCTTACAGTTGCTTTATGGTCCGCTTTACTATACTTCTTCTATTATTATGGCTTTGCCGTGGCTTGCAGTAATTTTCATTTTACTGGCAGCGTACTATCTTCTTTACTTCTTTAAATTCAATGTTAATAAGGGTTCTAGTAATGCTTCTTATGCATGGGTTTTACTTGTTGCAGCATCTTTATTCTTAGTAATAGGTTTTATTTTTTCTAATAATATGACCTTGATGCTTCATCCAGAGAAATGGACTTCAATGATAGATATTTCAAGTACAGGCATGCATATGAATCATTCTGAAGTTCAGTTATTGCCTAGGTTTCTGATGGTTGTTTGCAATGCTTTTGCTGTAGTCGGTATCTTAATGGGTTGTTATGGTCTCTACTATTATTCAAGAGAGCAAGCATATTCCAACTGGTTAATTAAATATGGATCGCTTCTGTATCTTTGTGCGACTTTAACCGAAATTATTCCGACATATTTTTTTGCTAAAACTTTACCGCAAGATTTATTGCAAAAATTCTTAGGTGCAAGTCAAATACATTTTGCAGTAATAGTGGTGATCATGCTTTGTAGCTTGATTGCAATAGTAATGTCGGTTCTAAATTTTGTAAAAGCTAATAGATTTGTTTTTATTACTGCATTAAGCTCAATGCTAGTTGCTAATCTGGCTTTTGCTGTTTCGCGTCATTTGATTAGAATTCATTTTACTGATAAATTCATTCATCCAAATTTACTGCAAATCAATATTCAGTGGGATATATTCGTAGTCTTTTTGATCTTGTTTGTGGCAATGCTTGCCTATTTACTCTGGCTGATTATGATTGTGTTTAAAGCGTATAAAAGGGAGGGACAAATATGATTAATAAACTTACCCGATCTCAGTTCCTAAGAATTATCGTAGCTTTCTTCGCTGCTATTTGGGCTGGGCTTACTACTTATCCGGTTTTTAGATATTTGCTATCAGGCGCTAAGCGTAAAACTGATGATGGAGCACAAGTTACTACTTTGTCCTTGGGTAAAGTCGCTGATTTTATTCCAGGCTCTTCTAAGAATTTTAAATTTGGAAGTATCCCCGCAATTCTTATCCGAAGTGAAGATGGAAATTTCTTTGCATATAATGCGATCTGTACTCATTTGGGTTGTACAGTTCAATACTCGAATGAGAAGAAAAAAATTTGGTGTGCTTGCCATGGAGGTCAATTCGATCCAAGCTCTGGAAAGAATGTCTCAGGACCGCCACCTAAGCCACTTTCAGCCTTGAAGGTCGCTCTAGTGAATGAGGAAATTATAGTTTCAAAGGTATAGTTAATGTCCACAGAATCAAATAAATCTATTATAAATTGGCTAAATTCAAGATTGGGTTTAGAGCATCTTCAAGAAATGGCAGCCAAGAAAAAAGTTCCATTACATAGAGCTAGTCTTTGGTATTATGTCGGCGGCATTGCCATGGTCTTGATGCTAATTCAATTTGTCACTGGTGGCTTGTTGATGATTTATTACATTCCTGAAATAAGCTCTGCACATTCTTCAATTTTATTTATTAACTCACAAATAGATTTTGGTTGGTTCTTTAGGTCTATGCATAGTTGGGGCGCAAATATTCTTATATTTGTAGTTTTTCTGCATATGTTCTCGGCATATTTTATGAAAGCTTATAGAGGTTCTCGTGAAATAACCTGGCTGACTGGCTTTGCTCTACTTATACTGTGCCTGGCTTTTGGTTTTACTGGGTATCTTTTGCCTTGGGATGAAATTGCTTTCTTTGCAACTAAGATTGGTTTGGATATCACGGAGCAAGTTCCGTTTATTGGAATGTTTATGGCAGAGATTCTTAGAGGTGGAGAAGAAGTTGGACAGGGTACTCTTTCACGCTTCTTTGTAATTCATGTTTTTGTTTTGCCGATTTTATTACTTATGCTTTTAGGTACGCATCTTTTTATGGTGCAACTTCATGGCATGAGCGAACCGCTTTCTTTTAGTTCTAAAGTAAATAAAAAATACGAACCCTTCTTCCCAAACTTTTTGATGAAGGATTTATTGGTTTGGTTATTAGTAATTAATGTTATGGCTACTTTAGTAAGCTTTATGCCATGGGGACTGGGTCCTGAGGCAGATGCTTTTGCCCCTGCTCCTGCAGGAATTAAGCCGGAATGGTACTTCCTTGCAATGTTTCAATTTTTGAAAATACTACCGGCACATATGGGTTTTATTGAGGGTGAGAAATTTGGATTGTTAGTTTTTACTGTGATAGGAGCTGTTCTAGCATTTGCTCCATTTATTGATCCAGAAGAAGATCCAATTCGTTCAAGGTTTATGGAGATATTTGCAGTTTTAGTTTTACTTGCTTTTGCTGGCTTTACTATATGGGGGGTGCTTGCATGAATTATCCGATTTGGCATATTCCTTTTTTAGGCGGCTCATGGTTGATAGGTATAGTAGCTATCATTCATATTTTTATTTCTCATTTCGCTGTGGGTGGAGGTATCTTCTTTGCCGTCACAGAGCAGATTGCATACAATAGAAAAGATGTGAAGCTTTATCAATATCTAAGAAAGCACTCGAAATTCTTTCTGTTAATTACTACCGTGGCGGGCGCTGTTACTGGTGTGGGTATTTGGTGGTGTATTAGTTTGGTTAGTCCAGATGGTACAGCTACTCTGATCCAAAATTTTACTTTGGGCTGGGCAACTGAATATTTATTCTTTGTTGCCGAGATTGCAACTGTGTTTGTCTATTACTACACTTGGGATAAAGTCGATCCAAAACTACATCTGCAATTAGCTAAGTGGTATGCATTTCTTTCAGTAATGACCTTGGTTATTATTAATGGCATTCTGTCGTTTATGCTTACCCCTGGGAAGTGGTTGGAGACTGGCATCTGGAGAGATGGCTTCTTTAATAGCACTTACCTTTCTACTTTATTATTACGCCTATTAGTAATGATGGCTATTGCTGGAATGTACGCTTTAGTAACTTCTTCAAGAATTCAAGATGAAGATTTTAAAAGCTATATGGTCAAATATTCCTCTAAGTGGTTTGTGCCAATTCTTATTCTTGGTCCGTTAGTTGGTTTCTGGTTCTTCAAAAATATACCTGCAGAAGTTATTAATAATGTTCTTACTGGCATCCAAAGTTCAGGTGTTGGTAATTTCTCAATTCTCGCTCGAGCTATATATTTAAGTTTCTTTCTTTCAGGAACTATATTAGTCTTTGCTTTAGTTGGTCCATATCTAAATCCCAAGGGATTTTCGTTTGTAACAGCCTTACTGTTTCTTTGTAGTGGTTTCCTTGTAACCGGCATCGGAGAATGGTCACGTGAAATGTTGCGTAAGCCTTATGTGATTTTTAATTACATGTATTCAAATGGTTTGCGTAAGTCAATGATTCACGATATCCAAGAAGAGGGATTCATAGTGAATAGTAATTGGGCTAAGGCTAATGCTGCAGAGAATCCGGAAAGAATCGGAGAGATAGTTTATAAATCTCAGTGCTTAAGTTGTCATGATCCTCAAGGTGGTTATCGTAGTATGCCTAAATTATTGGGTTCTAGAGATCAAGAGGCTATTGAAGGGTTCCTTGCAACTATAGCTTCTACTGATCCAGAGAAAAATCCATACTTGCATATCATGCCTCCATTAGTTGCTAATGAAGCAGAGATCAAAGCTTTAGCTAAATATCTAAAAGGACTTTCTCTTAAGACTTCTCAGTAACAGCCTTTTGTAAGGCTTGTAAAAATTTATCTAAAGCTTGAAATTGAGGTAAACGCTCTTCAACCTTGAAAGTTATTTTTTTACCCCTATTGGCTATTTCGTTAATACTTCTAACTAATGATTGACCTGGACTTCCACTTGGATGTTCTGGGCTATTAAAAAATAAAATTTTAGCTGCATCTTCTATGCTTTCTAGATCATAGAGATCATCATCATTTTTAATTTGATTCAAGCCATTAACCAAAGTTTCTACTGCCTTGAATTGCGGAGTGTCGCCGTTAGTGCTGATATTAAATAAAGCCTTATCCTCAAATGTACTGTCATCAGCAGAGTTAGCATCAATTTTAGGGAAAATACTGACAACTTCGTTTAATTTATCAAGATCGAATTCTGCCTCTATTTCCCTAGGTGTTCTCAATCCTTCAACCATTCTTTCTCGAATTTTTAAAGCTAATTCAGAAATTTGAGGCTCAGCTTGATGAAATTTTCTTTGTACCCTTCTAGAAGGTTTAACTGCTGTAGATTCTTGTGAAGCTTTAGTTGGGCGGGGACCACCTGCTGGAGCTTGAGTCGTACTTACTGTGATTCTCTTTGTAGCCATAAATAATGGATTCTAGCATATTGACTTTAGTTAGTAACTAATTGTCCCTGTAACCAAATCACTGAAGGGTAGGCTGCAAGCCATACCCAAAGAAATCTATTGAAACCAAATAGGTAAATATTGCCTAGGTGAAAAACTATGGCAGTACATAAGCCAATAAGCAGGGCGCTTTGGTTGAGTAATACTAGTGGAAAAAGTAACTCAAATAAAATTGCAAGCCATGATGCTAGGCAGAGAAACACTCTTGGGTAATCTGCCCATGCGCGCAAAGCTTCACTAGAAGGAAATGCAGAGAATCGGAATAGATCTTGAAGTGCTTGTCCACTCCACCACTCGGGATTTATAACTTTGAAAACGCCGGAAATAAAATACGAGAGTATTACTTGCAAAGCTAAATATCCAAAAATATATTCCTGCCATTTTAATGATGGTATGAAATGAATTAAGCAAAGGCACGAGACAATAAGTAGGCTCATGCGATCTGCGCCGCCATTGTAAGGACCGTCAAAGCGTCTCAATACCAGGATTCCATGGATGAATAGCAAGGCACAAGTCCATGGTGTCGCGATACCAAGCATAAGTAAAATGCTGAGCATTATTCTTGGTAAGAATAGACGTCCTTCATCTCTAGGTCCTTGTAAGTGTTCAAGACTTTGTTGGATAAATGCAAGAGCTAATAATATTTCTGTTGCGTGAATTGCTGTCTCGAAACTCATGACTCAATATCTCCAAAAATATTTTTTATCTCGGAAGTGAAAAGAATTTCTTTTTGTAGTTCATTGCCTTCTCTGCTGATAACAATTAATCTAAATTGCAAATATGGAGTCGCTTCAAGATCCACAGATTCCTTTTTAAGATCAGCTTCAATGCGTTTCATTATCTCCTGCATACAATACTCAGTCGGATCTAATACTAGTCTCTCAGCACAATTCATAATATAAAGTGAGTTGTTCCAGTGAGGATTGTAAAAAATGCTTTTTATAAAATCAACAGTAGATATTTGTTTTGGTCTAAGAACTAACTCTTGCCAGTTGCAAGACTCTTCTCTCTCGGATTTAAGCAAAGCAAATTCAATTCGAGGGGATGGTGCAATCCTGTTGAAGAATTTCCAGGAAGGAATGAATATTGGTAAGAGTAATTTAAAGGTTTGCCGCACTAGATTAATTATGCACTAGCTCGACAAGATATAATTTGTAGTATCAAATGCAAATAACTTTCTGGAAATCAAAACCATTCTTAATTACTCTTGCCGTAATTCTTGCTTTAGTGATTGTTGTACACCTTTATTTATCAGTCTGGGTGAAAAATTATGTCAATAAAAAATTGGCAGATTTAGATGGATACAGTGGTTCAATCCAAGATATTCATATTCGCTTATGGAGAGGCGCTTATAAAATTGATGGTCTCAATATTTATAAGACTTATGGTGGACTTAAAGCACCTTTTTTCTATGCTAAAACGACTGATCTTTCTATTGAATGGCGTGCTCTTTTAAAAGGATCAGTAGTTGCGGAGATCACACTCATTGAGCCTCGACTAAATTTTGCTGTAGACCAAACTGGTGAAGAAGCTGATTGGGGTGAATTTATTGACTCACTTGCTCCTTTTGATATCAACCGTCTCAATGTGAAGAATGGTACCTTGTCCTATATTGATCCTTCGATGAAGCCTTTTATGGATTTATTTATCGAGAATCTTAATGGTAAAGTTACCAATCTCAATAATATTGATCATAAGAAAAATCCTCTTCCATCAAATCTCACTCTAACTGGCAAGTCTATTGGTGGAGGGAAGCTTGCTGTAGACGGTAATATTAATGTTCTGACTACACTACCGAGTTTTGATATTGATCTAAAACTTGTTGATGCTGATTTAACTAGCATTAATGATTTCGCAGAACACTATGCTGCTATTAGTTTTGAGAAAGGAACTATTGGAATTTACTCTGAGCTTGCTTCTACTAAAGGACAAGTCAAAGGCTATGTTAAGCCTATTCTCACTGATATTAATATTGTGAATATCAAAGATGATATAAAAAATCCTTTCAAGTTAGTCTGGGAATCAGTTGTATCAGTGTTCTTTGAAGTTCTAGAAAACCATCACAAAGATCAATTCGCGATGCGCATTCCGATAGAAGGTAAGCTTGATGCACCGCGTCAAAAATTATGGAGTGGCTTTTTGAGTATTTTTAGTAATGCTTTTAGACAAGCTTTCCACAAAAATGTCGATGGCACGATTAATTTCAAAGATGTGCTTGAAGATGCTGAAGTCAAGGAAAAGAAATGAACTTAAATGGCTTCAAATAACCAAATTTCATTATCTTGACCGTGTGCTATTATTTTAATTTGTGCGAATAGCCCAAATACAAAAGCTTGTAAATAAATCACAGTTTGCTAGATCAACTACGCCTGTAGGTACTGAAGATCTTTTTGCATATTTAAATAGTTTAATTCTAGGTTTTCAAAGTGCTAAACAAAATTTTTTTGGTGAAATGGAAATTGATTTTCAAGAACCTTTAAAGACAGTAGCAAATACTTCACAACTAAAATATGATCCAGGGTCAAAAACTGAAACTGAAGATTTTAATCTGGTACGAAATCTCAATGTTATAGATTTTGCAGGTTTCCTGGATACATTAATAAGGACCGTTGCAATAAAAAATCCTGATGTATCTAATCTTAGAGATTTAGCTGCAAAAAATATTTTTAGAACTCATATTAATAAACCTGTACTAGAAAAATCACAAAGTATGTTCTTTGAAGATAAATTAGAGGCATGGACAAAAACTTACAGGCATTCTTTATCAAGCTTACAAATTGCTTTGGAGATCCAGAATTTACAGCAACTAATGTCAGATCCTAGTAGAAATCATTTTTATATCTTTGATATTGATGGGACTCTGAAACATAATGAAGAAGGCTGTTTGGATCATGCAGTTCCTAATATTGGTAATGAAGTCAGGGAAGATTTGATTGCTCTTAGTAAAAAGCCTAATACTAAAGTTTTAATTTTAACTTCAAGAACTGTAGAAGAAATATGCGAATCAAATATTCCTTACAAGCAAATTCCTGCAATAGCTGGCTATGGACGCGAATCTATTCATGGCAATGAGCGAAGATTCTTGCAGGATTGTGAATTTATAGATGAGACAAAAGAATTTGCTAAACATTTGCAGACTTTTTTGTTGAAAACTTTTAATCTTGAAGAAGGAAGAGAATATCTTCTGCGACAATATGCAGGTTCAATTTCTATTCAATTCAGGGAAAATGTTTTTAGTTCTACCAAAGTTTCAGTTATGAGAGAATTAGAGTTATTGATGCAGAACAATCCTAAAGGATGGTCAGTTATTGATAACGGTAATAAAACTATTTTCCTTGCTCATAAAGAATCGAAATGTCACAAAGGAATAGGATTGAAACAAATTCTTGAAGAAAATAAAAATGAAATCAATGAAAATACTAATATCTATGTTCTAGGCGATACTAGCAGTGATTATGAAGCCATGAAAGCTCTTAAGGAAGCTGATTTACCACAAGGCGTTAATAGAATTAACATAGCTGTAGGAGAGAAATTACCTAAAGGAAAATATCCAGATGTTGACGAAAAGATAAAGTCACATCATGCATTAGTGGATCTATTAGGGTGGCTTGCAATATAAATGTCTAATAATATTGATAATTCTTTTCATAGATTGTGGTTAGATCCAGAGACACTAAAAAAAATGGTGTAGTAAATGCAACGCGCATTGGTAAAACACTTAAGGCTCCACCACATTCTCCAATAAGGGTTCGTGGGCTTGACCATGATGGTGGTGTTAATAATCTTGTGGAGAAACTTGACTTAAAGAACCCTAAAAATAAATATCTATTTATCTATGATTTAGATGGGACTGTATGGAGAAAATTTGATAATCATCTTGTCTTTGACTTTTTGAATGATATGCGATTCTTTCCTTTTGAGACTTTTGATAGATTGAAAGATTTGAATGAATTTTCATCAGGACGTTTTAAAAATATGTTTTTAACTGCAAGAGCTCAATCTGATATGGCTACTTTACAGAGGGTGACTGATGATATGCACGGTATGGATTGCTATTGTGATTTTGGATATTCATTATTACGTACGTATAGAGATGGTGATAATTTTCAAAGAATTTATAGAGGACATGCTCTGAATGCTAAGCAGAGAATCGCTGGAGATATTTGGCAGTCACCAAAAGCTCGAGGTCCTATACTGGACATATTCAGAAGAGCTGGACTAGATGTGCTTTTTACTGGAGAAGAGACAGGATTCTATATTAGATTTAATGAAAGAAGTATCGCTGATAAAGAAAATGTTATAAAGTTTGTGCAACTGTATTTTGAGAAATTGAATATTCTTGCTAGATCTTTAGCTCCAAATGATTTAACTGATGGTGAAAAAGTTTTTGATATAAGTGAACCTATTTTTAGTAAAGATGGGTATTTAGTTATTTTTAAAAACAAAGTCTTTAATGACGTTATCAATAAAACTTTTGGTGTTGATTTTATTCTTGAGCAAGAGAATTTAAATCGCGATACTATAGATCCAAATTTAAAAGTAGTTTATATAGGTGACTCTAGTGCTGATAGTCCTGCAATGAAAAGACTCAAAGAGTTATTGCCAGCAAATCAGGTATGTAATGTACGTGTGGGTGGTGATATAAAAGACTTAAGCTATGTGGATCACACACTAAGAGATCATTTGTCTGTACAAAGATTCATTCGCAGCCTTCATCGTAAAGCTTTACCGAATATGTAATAAAATTTTTACTTAGGAGTAATAATTATGGCTAAATATGTTGATGGTTTCGTTCTACCGATTCCAAAAAAGAACCTAGTTGCTTATCGCAAGATAGCACAGAAGGCTGGCAAGATATGGAAAGAATATGGCGCGCTTGAATACATGGAATGCGTTGCTGATGATGTGAAATCAGGTAAGCATACATCTTTTCCGCAAAGCGTTAAATTGAAAGCTGATGAAGTAGTAGTTTTCTCTTATATAGTTTATAAATCACGTAAACAACGTGACACAGTCAATGCCAAGGTTATGAAAGATCCTCGCATTGAAGCTCTGTGTGACCCAAGCAATATGCTTTTTGATGCTAAGCGTATGTTCTGGGGTGGTTTTAAGCCGATTGTTGAGCTTTAAGTTTCTCGTCTCTACCATAACGTAATAATTCGCGTGCTTTCAGTCGCTGATCACGATCAACCTTAGATTCTGGTTTATCTTTTGGCGTTACTAAGGCGCTAAATTTAGGAAATGAATTGTAATGAATAGCAATTCTTAAGTTATTACGTTCGCAAAAATCTTCAGCAATTTTATTCACAACTTCTCCATAATCCCTAGATAAATGTTTTCCAAAGCCTTGGTTTCCCTCTGAGAAGCTTTTCATATGTTCATCATACTGCTGTCCACCATCTATTTCTAAAAGAGTGGATGTGGGTAAAGTTTCTCCTTTGAATATCGCTTTACTATGTTTAATCTTAAAGCGAACATCTCGGCCCTCAATTTTTTCAATAACTTCTGTTTCATTGGCTGTGCCTGGTGTATATGGTATTTTGCTAACAAAATGAATAACTTGCATAATGAAATTAAATATATCACAGATGATATCTAGTTGCTTTTATCTTGTGGGAATCCGAGTGGTTCCTATTGCCAAAGCTTCTGTAAAGCTTTCCCAGCCTCATTCAAGGCTTCATTAACAGCTTGCGATGCTACTTGTCCTAAAGCACCTACTAGATCTGGTTTGATTTGTGGTTTATCAGTACGCCCAGTAATTTTAAGTGGGACTGTGCCGCCTGGCAGCATTTGGTTAACCTTAACTGGAAGAACTTTGTCTAAACCTTGTACAAATACACTCATATCCATATAGTTATCAAAACCTATAGAACCTTGTCCACTAGCTGAATATAATCTATTACTAAGTAAAAGATTAGAGAGATAAATTTTACGATCTCTAATTGAAAAATTACTAGTTACTTTTTCAAAGTTATCACCTTGGCTTACAGTACTGGCATCAGTAGAATTTGATTTTAATTCACTGATTACAGGCTCAATAAGGTTAATAAATTTAAATTCGCCTTGATAAAGATTGAAATTGCCTTGACCTGTGATGTTAGTTAGTGGATCAACTTTGTCGCTAGCACTAAAACTAAATTCGAAGCTAGGAACTTCTGCTTCGGCTGCGACCTCGTCAGTATCAGCATTTAAGCAGGCTAAAGTTTTGTTTAGAGCTCCTCTTGATAAAGAGCCGCGAACTTGCACATTAGAGATTTCAGTTTTAAGATCAGTGTCTACTATGCCACTAGCATTTAAATTACTATTACCTAATCTGAATTGTGCGTTGCTAAGTATGATGTGTGGATTCTTTTGTTTATCGGGGCTATATGGTACGCAGATAAAATCTAAAGCTCCACTACAGCCAGGAATTGGTCTATGACCTAGATAGATCTTTTCTGCAACAGCATGACCGTCTAAACAATATTCAGGTTGATAAGCATTCTTTCTAATTTGTGAGATTTCAATATTCTCAAGATTTATAGTTGCTTCATTCTCGCCAACTGCAAGAAGTTTGATAGTGATTTTTTGCTGATCTTTCTTAAAGAGCTTAGAGAGATTAAAATTCATGCCTCTAACTTTAATTGGCATCTTAAAATCCTTACTCAATTGGTAAGAAATGATTTGATCTTTGGCATAGAAGAAAAATACAAAAGCCAGGATGGCAGCAATCACAATTAGGATCAGAGCTAAAGTAGTTTTACTGAAACGCATAATTCTTCAATTTAGCATAATTCTTTAGCTATGAGGTTTAGATGCTGGATGTGCTTTGATTTTCCGGAGTCCTTTCAGTTGATCCATGATCTCTGTATTGCTAGAAACTTGTTTGAACGCATCTGCATCGAAGTTGAGAACCAATTGAGTTTTGCTATTTTGGGGTTGCTTAGCAAATTTTCTGATTAATTTTCCAAAAGCACTTTTGCCATCAGGTGCATCATTTAAAAGACCATCTCTAAGTGCATATAATACAGCTTTAGCTTTTGGTTCACCTTTAGCTGTAATAACTACTTTCTCTAAATTTTCTGAATTGAAAAATGACATGCCCATAGTTACAGCATGAGTGACACCACGTCTTTCAGCTTCTCCATCCCTTAATTTAATTGAAGCTGGAACATTGTTAATGACTGGTTTTCCTTGGAGATTTGTAGCTTCTCCTATGTAAGCTATATGTGGAGGTACATCTTTGCCGACACCACCTACAATAACTCTAGCTCCACCACTGCTTTCTACAAATGTTTTGTAAGCTGTTAAATCATTTGGATTGATTGGAAGAAATCTCTCGTGAATGGTACCAGTTATGTTTGGTAACCATTGTTTGATTTTATCTGAGAATCTTTCTGGTATGACTGTAGAATCTTTTACTTGTTTACTACCAAGCTCATCCATATGAGTTACACGCAGTTTGGCATGTGGTTGATTTGTAGCAAAGTGTTGATTCACAAATTTATAAATCTCTCCATCCGGTCTACCAGTTTCATGTCCATGAGTAGAATCGGCAGGCAGAATTATCAATCCAGGTTTTTTAAATTCTGGAATAAGTTGTTGAGCGACAGTTTGATTTAGTTCAGCAGGGTTGTTGAAAACATTGATAAGTATATTTCCGACTTTAAGGGTTCTATGAGATGAAGCAAGTGCGATTGCCTCTGTGCTTGTCGCTACAGTGCGTTTTGCAGTTGCTAATTGTTTATGGTGACCAGCCCTTGATGGTTGAGTTTGAGCTAAATTCTTTTTTCTTACTAGGTTAACTGCTTGTGCGATCATAAAGTAGTTCAAATATTATCATAATCAAGTTAATAGGCGTCAAAATACCTGTATTGGCTTAAATTATGTGGATTTTCACTTATATAATGAGCTAATTATGGCTGTAAAAATTTCTTCTGAATATCTAGGTAATTTAAGAGTTAAAAATACTCATGGACCATCTGGGTCTATTTTAGAAACTGACGCACCGCTCGATAATATGGGCAAAGGTGAAAAATTTTCACCGACTGATCTTTTGGTTACATCACTTGCTAGTTGTGTGATTACTACTATGGCAATAGTTGCTCAGAATGAAGGATTTGATGTTGGCAAAGTAAAATGTAATTCTGAAAAGCATATGTCAGAAGATAAGCCAAGACGAGTGTCTAAGATAGTTTTAGATTTTGAATTAAGTACAACATTAACAGAAGAGCAAAGATCTCGTTTAGAAAACATTGCGACTAACTGTCCAGTGCATCATAGTCTCTTACCGAGTATAGAGACTAAAATACACTTCACTTATATTTAAAGTTTTATTTTTCTATTTAACTTTAGTTCTACAGAGTCACCATCATCAGCAGGTTGTGCTGCAGGTACTTCTCTGGTTACTTCTTTAATAACTGTAGTTGGTGCCTCTGGGCTATCTTTTTTACCTATTGCTAAGTAAATCCCTACCATGACCAAAACTGTTAGGAGAACTATTATAATTCCATTGCTATTCATATTAAATTCCTTTGTGTTAATTATACAGCTGAACTAAGCAACAAGTTGGAATACTTTATCAGCAAAAGGTCCAAACGCTGCTATGCCTTTTGTTGATAGGCTTTCTGTATTAGGTTTGAAGATGCTGTTTTCCACTTCTTGTGGGTTTAGATAGCGTCGAGATGGAGCTTTTTGTCTTTGTTGTGCCAAGGCTTCTGCTAAAACTTGAGTGCCCCAGTTAGTACTCCCGCTTAAAACTTCACTAGGACTTGCTTTTGACGAATATCCTTTTACTGAACTTGGATCAAATTTTTCAGTTGAACTTGTCTTAGTTTCAGGCTTCCCCTGTAAAACTAATTGAGCAAACTCTTTAATTCTTTCAGGGAGTCTAGGTCGTTTAGAACTCTCATCAACAGAGAGTCTTTGTAATAGTTTAGGAATACTTGTGAGAAGGCGATTGAAAGGTATAGAGTCTTTGGCAGCTAAATAAATTCCTTTAACTTTATCCTTAACGATTGACATAATCTCTGTTAATTCAGGGATTATAAATTTAGCTAGATCACCATCTTCTCTAGAGCTGATTATTCCAATGTTGTTAATGGTAGTAGCCGCGGATTGAGTTTTTAAATTGTCTCTAACTAATTGTGGTAATTTAGCTGGATCAGAGACATGAATTATTCGCTGTGTATCGAGTATTCCTTGATCTTTTAAATGGTCTTGTAAAGGTACTAGATCAGCTTCATCAGCACTAACAACAAAGAGCAGATTATGATTCGCTCCTGTTCTTAGCAATTTCGGTCTAACAGCTTCTAACTCTGGCTGTACCAAGGTTTCATCTGCAGGTCTAGAATGCGAAGCCGCTCCTAAAAAAGTTTTATTTATCATATTTGAACTAAATTATAACATGATAATTTGGTAAAGCAAATGATTTATCCCCATCTTTTAAATTGATGTGATCTAGCTATATGTTCTGGCGTTCTTGAAGCATTTGCACTTTGTTCCTGAAAACCATTATTACGATGTCGATCAAAATGAAGTTGTACTTGTTGCTCGCAATAACGATTTTGAGCTGCTCGCAGATCTCTCCAAGGTCCACGATTTCGGTCATAAGAATTTGGTGCATCATTAACAGAAATAGCTTCAATCGGTTCAGAATCTGGATCCGCTAAAACTTCTCCAACTTCTCTATCAGTAGTTGCAATCGTTGAATCTGTACTTGCTGATTCAGGAGTCCATACATCTCTTGTAACTGGAAGTGTATGAAGGGAGAAGTCTTTTATAGTCTCATCGTCTTGAGAATTAGAAGTAATAGTGATTTCTTGATTTACAGCTCCAGTATGACTAATCAAAATTCTTGCTTTACCAGCTCCAGGACTACTTCCTTGCACATCTCCATAAGCTATTAAATTATTTCCTGAAATTGAGAGAGCTTCATCGAGTTTTAAAGTAACAATTGTGTCTTTGATAAGTTCTGTATTCTTTAAATCTGCAATCGTTCTTCCTTTTAATTCTTTTGTATTAATTCTGCCTTTGCTCAGACTAATATCAGATGAATTTTTAACAACTTCTATAGTTAATTGATCACGGTCATAATCTAAAATTTTTATATCAGCAATTCCGTTTAATGAAATAGCCCCATTGATACCTTTTGGTTCAATTATAAATTGAGTTAATTTTCCATTTCTAACTGATTCTCTTGGAATTAAACGAATACCGGTAATTTGCATAGCTTAAAATTATAACAAATTATCTTAAGTTGGACGCCTGATGCTCTCACTGAGATGTTTATATTTCACTGCAACAGGATTTAGCGTATAGGTGAATTTATTACTATGTAGGTAATTTATAGTGATTGGCTCTAGTAATGAAAGTTCTTGTTTGAAAATCTTTTCATATTTTTTAGGGACTTTTTTTATTTCGCCATTAAGTAATAAAAATACTTGATCGTATTCTTCAATCTCCTTAAATATATCTCTGCGAATTTTTTTCTTATTAATATTATCAGAAATAAAATAGTCAATGCTCAATTCTTCAATCCAAAAATAATCTAGATCAGGTTGGAAATTTTTCAAGTTGGCAAGAAGCATACGATTATGACTAACGATCAAAGTTTTCTTTTCTTTGATTTGGTATTTCCCTGCAAAAACAGAAGCGATTTTTTGTTGGGGAATATTGGTTGTAACACCTTTATCTACTAAGTCTGGGAAGAAGTTAAATAAAAATCTCATTGAGAAAGTTGCAACTAAAGTTATTGAGCAAATTATAATAAAGATCTTTCTTGCTTTGGGGAAATCGCCTTCAATATTACTGAATAGTAATAAGGGGATAAGAAAAAATACAGGTGCTAACCAACGATAATTAAAATAGTTACCTTGGAAAAGTATTGTAATTAATATAGGCAAGGCAAAGGCTGTAATAGTAAGGCTTAAAAGGAAAGGCTCCCATTCCTTTTTAAATTTATTGAAGAACAATATATATATTATGGCAATAGCAATTACAAAACTAGGAAAGTATCTGAATATGAACATCCCAATATCGGTAAGGGTGATTGCCGCTCCACCTAATTCTGATTTGTTTACAGCATGTGAGAAAGATGAGAACTTATTGTTTGCAAGCCACAGTAGATGCGGCATTGAGGTGATTAGTGCAATTAAAATACTTAATGGCATTTTGGGATTGAATAATTTTGCTCGATAATCTTTGAAAAAGATACTAACTAAAGCCAAAGGTAGAACCAAGAGTAAAAAATTATATTTTGCAAGGAAGCCCAGCGCTACTATGAAACCAAAAATACAATAATTTAAGTAGCTTGGTTTCTCCATGATTTTTAGGAAGTAATAAAAACATAAAACACTAATGAAGGCAAGCAAGGTTGTATGTGTTAGATCTCTGTGTAATTCATAACTATAAGCTGGAAATAAAACCAAGCTGAAAACTGCACAAGGAATATATTTTGGATCAATTAGCTTTTTACAAACCTTGTAAAAATAAAATAGGAAAAAATAAAAGAGAACATATTTTAGTAAATTTATACTTAAAGCTCCATCTTGGAAAACTTTATTGAAGGCAATTAATAACCATGTAAAGAGAGGTGGTTGGGAGCTATAGCCCCATTCAAAATTTAAGCTGTTAATAAACTGTTCTGCTTCATCACTATTAAGTGTGTTTGAGCTTAAAATCCTAATAAGAAAGAATGCCAGACAGTAAAGAAATATTCCGAAATAAGCTTTTTGATTGCTGTTCATGCTCTAAAGCTATAATTTAGAGTATGGATTCTATAACTGTCAATAATAAAAGCTTTGAAGCAGCTAAGATTGAAACTTCTCATGCTTCAATATTGATGATTAAAGCGAAACAAGGCTTTCTTGGCTGTGGCTATTTCGATGTCGATACTGCAAATAGGCTGAATGAGCCAGTAGCAATAGTAACTGGGGTTAAAACTTACGAAGACATGCTGAAAGCAAATGTCGTGAAGGTTAGCGATGCCGCTTTAGAATTAGGGGTCCAGCCCGGTATCAGTGGTGAAGAGGCTTTGCTCTTGTTAAGCTGAGGCTGCGTAAGAAGTTTTAATTCTCCCAATATCATCACGATTAATACGCTTAAGATCTATTTCCTTAGCTTTAGGATTCAGCATCTCATCAATGATTGCTGTGGATTTCATATTCTCTAATTGCAACATTTGTAATTTAGCTAAAGCTACATTCTTGCTCATGTCGTAAAGCGGTACTATACCTGCATCTAAAAGTTTTCTTGAAGTTTCATAAGTTTTTAAATCAGTTGGTTCAAAGTTTTCTGTAGCAGCGAAGAATACTAGATTAGGATATTTCTGTCGTAAATCTTTTACTAATTGTTCAACTGATATTTCAGGATTCTCGCTATCAGTATTTGCGGTACCTCCATGATAAACATATAAAAGTATTGCTTTGGTTCGCTCATCAATTTTAGCTTTGAATTGACTGTGATCAGGATAGATTTGAGTTACGTCATAGTCTTGAAGAGTTGGATTGTCAGCAATTTTGCGTGACTGGATTTTCGTCTCTAAGTTAGAGATGATTGCCGCATCTCTTTGATTTTGCAGTTCTACTTTTGTTTTATAGTTAGCGTCGCGTGAATCTGCATAGCGCATGCCGTTTAACTCTGGATCATAAATATCCTTCACTGCATGTTTGCCTCGAATTAAATCACCATGAAATGAAATGTAAATGCCAGGATGTCTTTTTCTAAGCTTCTCTAGAGATTCAAATGCTTCTTGGAGATTGGCTTTGATTTCATCTTCATTATTAGTATTAGAACCAGTAAAAGTTATATAAATACCTCTATTTCCTATCAAGTCTTGTAACTCAATTATTTTTTCAGCTAAATCTTCGCTAATTTTTTCATTAAGAGTTTCATCAACTGGATAATCAAGAAGCTTAGCTACTTTATCCATCGAGTCTGTACCATGTGCTACAACTATCAATTCAGGATTTTCAGTTTTGATAACTTTAATTAATTCATCGACAAGTTTTTCCACATAAGTGAGATTTATGTTTTCACTAAGAATTGCATAAGGAGCATAATTTGCAGGAGAAATTGCTATGTTGCTTTTGGCTAAATCCTCCTTAATTAAGGAACGAAATTTGTCTGCACTATTAACTCCAGCAACTAAAGCTCCTGAATCATCACTGCCGGCAGAAATAGTGCCGCCAGTAGTAACTAATGGATGTGTTTTTGTTTGTGAAATCGTTGGAATGGTTAACAAGCAGGGCTGATCTTATCTCAATTCTCTGTTTGAGGTCAATACAATCTTAAATAAATTTCTTAATTTCTTTACCGTACTGGTCTGCAAACCCATATGTGTAGTAATGCCTAACTGTCGTGGATGCGCAATACCATGCCCATCAATAATACATAAATCCATAGCAGCGATAGTTTTAATTGAGCATAATCATCAGTTTATCAGTTTGTCGAAAAATATTTTTTTGATGAAATTCTCCATATTTAGCCTCGCTGTAATGATAATTCCTACGCAAATGAATTGTAAAGAAATGAATTTGATGACAATAATTTGAGTACAAATGATACGATGCTTGCAATAAGGAAAAAAAGGAAAAATAAATGAAAAAAATAATCGCAATAGCACTTTCTCTTTTCATATGTAGTCCAGTTTTAGCTCAAGTTTTTAGTAACTCGATCCGTGGAACTGCTTATGAGAGATCAACTCTAGACATTAGAGGAAAAAAAATTACTTCACCAGGCAACCCAGCTCAAGTAGACTTTGTATCTAATAGTGGTCAAAGATATTCTTTACCAGTAATTAATAGAGTTAACAAAGAGACAGATAGAGTAGTAGTTG
>CAYQSL010000008.1:0-22503 GCA_964420165.1 uncultured Gammaproteobacteria bacterium
TTGATAAATAAAGTTGATTTGAGTCCTTATAGTTTTAAAACTATAAACCTTTTTGAAGTAATGAAAGATTTTTTTGATAATGACGATTTGGGTAACAGTTTGAAGTTGACGCAAGAACCTGTGGCATTAATGGCTACCAACGCTAATATTGATTCGGGTAAGTACAAAGATTGGGCTATGAATATCTATCCTGTGAAATGTCCTTCAATAGTGCCTTTGGTAGAAGCTGGAAATATAGAAGATGCTTATAATGAATGGGAAAAATATTTATCTACTTTGCCAACTGGAATTAAAAATGTAATAGTCGGTTGTACTCATTATGAATTTTTGGTTGATGAATCAGAGAGGCTTAACTTTATTAGTCCTGCAAAGTTAGCTTTAGAATATTTTAAAAAGAAATTTCCCGATTTAGTTAAGAGTTCTTCTGCAAGTGCAGAGTTGGATTTGGATATTTATTTTTCTAAGGATCAGGAAAGGTTTTTGGATTTTGCGCAGGAGTGGATTTCTATGCGTCATCCTCAGACCTGAAAGGTCTGGGGATCCAGTTCTAGAAATTCTGGTAGTTCTGGATCCCCAGCCCTACGTGCTGAGGATGACGGCAATTATTTACTGACTACTAATAGCCCCGATAAACTTCTTAGGATGCTTTATATAACCAATAATCTCTGGATCGATCCAATGTGAATTAGGATCAGGCTTAAATGCTTCTTTTAATTCATGAAAGTTCTTAGGATTGTTAGTAATGATTTCATATGAATGTAGAATATCCAAATGTAGACCTACTGCTGAGTTGCTCGTGTTGAAAGGGTTTACCTTTAAGCCAAGTTCTAGTGGTCCAAACTTTTTAGAAAGATTTTTGTGGCTTTTTTTCTTTTTCTTGTTTTTCTTATTTTCTTTGTAAGTTGCTTTAAAACTACTTTGATCTAAAGTTTTTTTCTCTTGAAATTTAAATTCCTCGTTGTTAAGTTCAGTATCATCTTTAATACTGTAAGTTGGTAACGCAGGCTCTTCTTGGGCTATAAGCTCGGCGAGGCCAGGGTTTGTGCTAATAAAAAAACTGAGTACTATAAAAATATATACTGAGGATTTTTGCCATCTTCGTTGAAAGCATTCCATGTAGATGATTCTGCCCTTGTTGGATTAAGGATTCATTAGCCGTCATTCTCAACCCGAAGGGTTGGGAATCCAGTTTTACTATAATTATTGTCAGCAGACTGGGTCCCCAGCCCTACGGGCTGAGGATGACAGCTGCAGCACTAGAACTTGATATGTGCAAAGCCTCTTGAGCTCTGGTTTCTAGTCCTTTTGGCTTGTAGAACCCCTCAATTAGAGCGCTTTTGATCTTTTCGGCTTGGTCTTTTTGGCAAATAATTGTGTTGTTGCCACCTAAGCCAGCACCACTAATAGAGCAGCCATAAACCCCTTGGATAGTGCATGCTAGGTAATGTAACTCATCATTAGCTGCAGTACTAGCTCTGTAGCTACCGCAATGTTCAGCAAGCTCTTTATTGCAATCAAAAATATAGTTCAATTTATCTTCTTCGTTAAAAGCTTTTAATGACTGCTTCTCGCCGTCATAATTGAAGTTAAGTTCGGCTTTATGTGAGAGATTTAGGTGTTTACCTAGGGCAAGTAAATTAAGCTCTGATTTTAAATTAGAGACACGTTTCGCTTCTGCTAAACCATATAAAGCAAGACCACGAACTTTTCTATCCTCTATATTCTCAAGAAATTGGAAAATATCTTTTTCATCTTTGCTGTAAATTAAGTCTGCCAGATACTTAGCATCTAAGTGATTGCTTAGCTCGTTAATGGTTTTATATAAAGCAATATTTTCATTTGCTGCTTTAAATTCGGGCAATGATTTTTCTGCTTTGATAAAAGTCGGTGCAGAAATAATTGCAATATCATTAGGAATAGCTTTGTAGCAGACCTGAAGTTCGGGAAAGATTTTTATAAATGTAAAGTGATCTTTCTTGGAAAGCAATTGAGCACTTTGATCTCCTAGTCCTGAATTGAAACCTTTGGCAGCTTCAATTCTTTGGCAGAGTTTTAAAATTTCTACTAAAGCTTCTTTGTTAGCAGTTTCTATCTTGTATCTTGATTCCAAAATTTCTATATATGAATTCAAATGAAAAACTTTTGTGAGAGCAAGCAAACATGAGAGTAGTAGAGCATGTGAAGAGCTTAAGCCTCCACCAACGGGGATTTCACTATCCACGGCAATAACTAAACCACACTCTCTAAGCCTGTTTTGAAGGTTTAATTCTTGTAATAGTTTAAGTACATAAAAACTCCAATGGTTTTTATCAAGATTATCAAAGTTCAAAGTTCTTAAATCGACTTTTAAATCTGGAAAAATTTCATCAGAATTTTTTAGTATCAATGATCCATAGAATTTATGCTGAGGGTCTTCAATCAATTGCACTGCTGCAAAAAGATCTCTATCATCAAGCACGTAGAGCAAGTCACTATTGATGTAATCTGCATGTTTACTAAGACTGATACGTCCTGGACATCTGCTAATTACTTTAGGTAATTTTGGATCAAAGCATTCTTGAGAGACTAGTTTATCTAATCTCCGAATTTTATTTTCGATAGGATAATCTTTTGCATAGCAATCAATAAGATCCATTGACTTTATGACTGTTGCATTGATTGAATTTTGATCGCTTCGATCAAATCGTTAGGTTCGATAAAACCTTCTTCAAGTAAGATTCTTCCTATTGGAAATTTCTCATCGGCTGCTTGCTGGGCTTGTATTTGTAACGCTTGTTGTAATTCGTTTTCTGTAAGTGCACCAAGATTAATTAAAATCTCGCCGAGTTTGTAATGTTTTTTTTCTTCAGCCATCATCTTATTCTACTGTAACGTAGTTAGTTATAAAATGCTGTAGCGATACCTAAAAGTTATAGCTTATGGCTGCTTAGTTTCCTACCTGACCAGGTTCACTAGCTTCTACCATCAGCTACAGCAATAAGAATTCTAGCATAAGCTTAATTAGCTTTTCGCCATTTGCGCAGTCTGTAATTTTAAAAGCTCTTTTTGAAGTTGCATTTCAGCAATAAGTAAATCTCTATCACTTACATTGGCATCTGGATTTAAAGTTTGGATTTTAGCTTTAGCAATTTCTGCAGCTTTATGTGCTTCAGTTTCATTAATTTCAGAACTTTTTTCTGCAAAGTCAGTTATTACTGTGACTTTGTTTTTTGTAACTTCAAGAATGCCACCAAGAACTGCTACATAGCCTTCTTTGCCGGCTTGATTCTTATATCTTAAAGGCGCTGATTTAAGTTTAGATTTAAGATCTGCATGGTTTGGTAAAATACCAACTTCACCAATTTCAGTAATGGCAACAACTTGAGAAACCGGCTCTTCAAGCAGGATTCCATCAGGAGTAATTAATTCTAAGTTTAAAAGAGTAGCCATTCTGCTGAGATTGTAACATGACCTGAAAGCGGTTTCCTGGTATTCTTAAAGGTAATGAGATTGAAATCACTTTTTTTCATTTTATTGTTTTTACTTATGGGAACTGAGAATAGCAAAGCAAATAGCCAAACCAGCAAAACTGAAAAAACTATAAAAATAGATGGCGTGGACTTTATAAAATCCTTCGCGGGTGTCGATGAATATCGTCTTCACAATGGCTTTAGAATTTTACTTAAACCTAACTATAATGTGCCTTTGATTAGTTCACAGGTTTGGTATAAAGTCGGCAGCCGTAATGAGGTACTGGGTTTAACCGGTATAGCTCACTATTTAGAGCACATCATGTTTAAAGGTACTGAAACTTTCAAGAAAGGTGAAATTGCTCAATCAATTCAACTTAGAGGTGGAGTTTTCAATGCTTTTACTAGTGATGATTACACAGCTTACTTCGAAAATTTTTCTCCAGAGAATCTTGAGCTAGCTATAAAAATTGAATCTGATCGTATGTTGCATTCAAGACTTAATCATGATGAAGTTGAATTAGAGCGCTCGGTAATAGTTTCAGAGTTGGAAGGTAGAAAAAATAATCCAACTAATATTCTTTATGAAGCTTTAAAAGCTAATGCTTATCAATTGCATAGCTACAAAAATCCAGTTATAGGCTGGAGAGAAGATCTGGAAAATATCAACGCAAAAAATATGCGCGAATTTTATGAAACTTATTACAAACCAAATAATGCAATTGCAGTTTTGGTGGGTAACTTTGATACTAAGCTTGCACTTGAATTAATAAATAAATATTTTGGCGGCTACAAAACTCCTAAAGAAGATTTAGTTACAACTCACGATATACCTAAAGAGCCTGAGCAACATGCTCTTAAAAAAATCACTATAAAAAATGGTGGTGTTACCAAGCAACTTGCCATTGCTTTTCACGTACCCGAATTGAATCATGAAGATTCACCTTCATTGTCGTTGATAGCTGACATTATTTTCAATGGTATGTCGAGCAGATTATATCCAAAGCTCGTGGATAGCGGGCTTGCAATAGATATTTCTGGAGCGCCTGAGTTTGGCATAGATCCAGGAATCTTTAGAATCATTGTCACCTTGAATCCAGATGGCAATATTGAAAAAGTTGAAGAAATCATCGATGCTGAATTAGAAAATATCAAATCTACTATTAAAGATGAAGAATTGAAAATTGCTAAAGCGAAAGAAGAAGCGGCTTTTATTTATCAAGCAGATGGAGTCTATGAAGAAGGCTTGCAGATTGGTTATTACAGTGTTGTGGCACATGATTGGACTAAGTTTGCAACTTGGCTTGAAGATATTAATATGGTAAGTGCAGAAGATATTAAAGCTGTTGCGAAAAAATATTTCAAACCTAGCAACAAAACAATCGTTTATTTATTGCCTGAAGAGCAAAATGATTCTTTAACTGGAAAAACTACTAAGAAGGTAATTGCTACTAATTTTGAGCCTCCAACTTCTGAACCAGATTTAGTTGCAGGTTATGGAGCTAATGCTGTAGAGCCACTTGATCCGAAGAAATTAGATAGGCTTTTGAAAATTACTAGTGCTAATTACAGTAAAGGACATAAATTTGCTAAGTTAGACTTGCAGTTTAGTAAACTCTCAGTTGCCAATGAAGGTTTACAAATTTATTTTAGAGAAGATCATAATTTACCTTTAGTCTTCTTGAATGCGACTGTTTATGCAGGTGCTGTGGCAGATAAATCTAAGCCTGGAATCGCATATATTACAAGTGAAATGCTTGAACGTGGCTCTAAGTCAAAAGATAAATATGAAATATCTAAATTGATGGATCTATATGGTTCTGAAATTTCTATTGATTCGGGAATTGAAACAGGAAGAATTTCTTTGTCGTCTATTACGAAGAATTTAGATGCTTCGGCAGATATTCTTTCTGAAATTTTGCGTCAGCCTGCATTCGATGCCAAAGAACTGGAAAGATTGAAAACTGAAACTATTGGTAAGTTGAAACAAGAAGAAGATAACTCTGCAAGAATCGCAAATAGAGAGAGTTCTAGAATAGTCTATCCAAAGGGTCATCCTTATTACCTTCTCACTATTGATGAAAGAATTAAAGCTATTAAATCTATAACTATAGATGATGTCAAAAAATTCTATAAGGATAATTATAATCCTAAGAATCTTTTGATCTCTGTTGTTGGGGATATCGATGAAAGTAAGGCAATGATGCTTATTGATAAATTATTTATGGGATGGAACCTTGGAAAAGGTGAATCTCTTGATAAAGTAGCTGGCAACAATTACCCAGTGATCGCTAATGTAGATATCAAAGAGCCTGAAGAAAAAGTCATTACTAAAAATGATAAAAAACAATCAGAGATTGTACTTGCACATTCATCCCCAATTGATAGATCACATCCTGATTTCTATGCACTCTTGATTGCAAATTATGCTTTAGGTGGCTCTTCATTATCTTCAAGATTAGGAACTGCAGTTAGAGATGAGAATGGCTATGTATATAACGTACGTTCTAATTTTCAATCTTCACTTGGTGCTGGAGTCTTCAGTGTGATACTTGGTTGTAATCCAAAGAATGTTACTAAAGCAAAAGTTCTTAGTAAGGAAGTAATTCAAGACTTCTTGAAAGAAGGTATTAGTGAGACAGAGCTTTCTGTTACTAAATCATATTTAACAGGATCCTTTGCTGCAAGAAATTTAGCAAGCAATAATGATATCGTTGAAACCTTGTCTCAGATTCAACTCTATAAGCTTGGTGATGACTATGTTAAAACCTATGCAGATATGATTAATGCAATTACTTTAGAGCAAGTAAATACTGCTGCAAGAAAGTATATTCATCCTGATAAACTATCTACTGTGATTGTTGGTCCTGACTATAAGTAAGGTTTACTTTAATACCTCTTGCGCTACCAAATAAAAAGTATCTCTTGCTTGCAATTCTTTTCTGAGTTTATGCAGATTTTCTTTGATTAGGTAATAGTAATTAGAGTAGCCATCACCGCTTAGCCAGTTCTCTGTCTCATTTACAAAGTTATCGACACTAGCATCGTATTGTAAAAATTCTTTGACCATATATTTGCCAGAGATGATGTTCGCGAGTCCTGCCATTTTAGTTATTCTAAAAATTAGATAGAAGATATAGTTTATAAAAGTAGATTTATAAGCTAGGAAATAAGGCACTTCGTAAAGTGCAGCTTCTAAAGTCACAGTCCCAGAGCAGAGCCAGAGGCAATCGGCAGTACTGAGCAATTTATGGTTAAGACTAGAAGTTGATTCTGGATCAATAATAGTAATCAGATCATTAATGTCTTCCTGGCTATCATTAGCTAAAGAGAAATTTTCAAATACTTTTTCATTTAAGTTTGGTGCTCTTGCAATCAGGAAGCGGAAATTTCTCAAAGGGTTACGTTCATTGAGTTCCAAAGCAGCTTTTTGCATTAAAGGATACATGTATTGGATTTCTGATTTGCGAGAACCAGGGAAAAGACCAATAAGAATTTCATTTTTATAATCAGCATTGATATTCAGTTCTTCGTAAAGAGAAGCTTTATCATATTTAACTCTAAGGCTTGCAGCAACAGGATTACCGACGAACTGCACGGGTATGTTTTTCCCTTGATAAATTTTTTCTTCGAAGGGTAAAGTACAAAGAACTTTATCGATGTATTTTTTTATTTTATTTATACGCCAAGGTCGTGAAGCCCAAATTTGCGGAGCAATAAATTCAATTATTCTAGGTCTTTGAATTCCAGCTTTAGCAAACTTCTCATGAATGCCTTTTGCAAGTTCAAGATTGAAACCTGCATAGTCAACCAAAATAACCACATCAGGTTTGATCTTTAAAAGCTTCTCTATGATTGAGTCTTTGAGTTTAAGGATTTGACTTAGGTTTTGTATTACTTCAGTGAATCCAGAAAAACTATAATCACGATAATCAATTAGTAATTTGGCACCAGCTTTTTCTAATAACTTAGAGCCCATGGCATAAATATCAGTGTGGCTATCTAAGTCTTTAAGAGCTTCTGCTAAGTTTGCAGCATGTTGCTCGCCACTTAATTCTCCACAAGAAATAAAGATTTTTTTTGCCATTGTTATTTGCTTTCTTTTATGCTTTTGGCAATTGCTTGCATCTTATTAAAGGTATTTATGAAACCATTTGCACGAGAAGCAGTCAGAGTCTGGGATAAACCCATACCTTCAATGAATTTAGGATCAACTTTTAAAATAGTGTCTGGATTTTGCATATCTAATCCTTCGACAAGTAATGCAAGCAAACCCAATACTAAATGTGAGTTAGACCAACCTTCATAGTGAACCATATTGTCTTTGAGCACTCCATGAATGTACACAAGTGAAGCGCAACCTTTAACTTGGTTCTCTTCTGTTTTTAAATTTTCTGGGAAACTTGGGAGTCTTTTACCTAACTCAATTATTCTTTCAAATCTTTTGGTATTGTCTTGAATCTTTGCAAACTGACCATAGCGTTTTAGAAGTGGCTCTGTAAGGGAAAATGGATTGTCGATTGTTGTTTGTTCTAGATTCATTATTCAGGCTGCTTGGTTTTTTGCTTTGGGTGGTTTAACTTTTCCTCTTCCCGTAGATTTAGTTGATTTGAAAGTCAATCTATCTGTAATTTTATCTTTTAAGTTGCCAAATACTTCAGTAATTTTCTTTTTTATTTCAAAACCATCACTCAAAGGTATATAACTACTGGGTCCTGCTTGCATTTCAACATCAATGAGATCACCAAGAGCTTCAAAAAGAGCTCTAAATTTTATTCTATCGAAGGAATAATCTTTAAAGGTTATTTCGTGACTTTTATCGAAGGCTTCCATAAACTGTAGAACTTCTGCAGTGCTAATAGATTTATCAAAAACAATTAGATTTTTTAGAGAGGTTGGTAAATTTTCAAATTCTTCTAGAGTGTAGTCATAGTCAAGCATTTCTTTGAGTTTGCGACCACGTAGAACTCGACGAATATCTTTGCGAAGTTCATAGAGGTAACGACTATTTATTAATTGAGCAACATTGCCGTGTTGATAAGACTGTGGGGTTATGGTGTCTATGCGACTTTGATTCTGAATTCTCTGAGTCGCCTGCAATGCTTCCAGCTCAGCAGTTTTTGCCAATGAGCTAATGGGCCGCGGCGAAGCAGTAGAGCTAAAACTTCTAGTTTGAAAAAAATTGTCGGGTATTTGCATCTAGCTTGGTAGAATGACGCCCCATAACAAATCTTGTTTCCCCGGGGTCGCACCTCCACTTTCCACCTTAACCTACATAAGATTCCATCTTTGGAAATATCTTGGTTAAGGTGGAAAGTGGAGGTGCGGCTGCCAATGATTAAAGCTTGTAGAACTTTGTATCCAGGAGATCTCGGTTAAGCTAAAATGCTATTGGTCTGTGTATTTAATAGACTTTATGGTGGCGTAGCCAAGTGGTAAGGCAGAGGTCTGCAACACCTCTATGCGTTGGTTCAAATCCGATCGCCACCTCCATTATTTTAAGTTAGCACCCGAGGTTATCGGATTTTAACCAACAAGTTGGTTAATTCTTTTTATTTGTATTGCTTCGCAATCCAACATGATCGCCACCTCCATCCTCCGCTAAAGCTTCGGACGGCAAGCCATTTTTGCCTGTCATCTGAAGTTCAAAGAACGAAAGATGAAACCAACAAGTTGGTTAACTATTTTTATTTGAATTGCTTTGCAATCCAAGATGATCGCCACTAAATAGCCAATGATAAATTATCTAAGCGGAATTAACTTGCCAATTTTATCGTGCTTTTGATAATATTTCTAATGCGAAGGAGCAATTTATGGCAAAAAGAATATTTATTAATATGGACTCACAGGTGGTAACGCAAACCCCTGCAATGAGTCACAGAAGATCTAAGCAAACAACTGTCAGTCCAGATAAAAGTTCCAAGCTGATTGCAAAGCAAAGTAAAGACCTTAATCTAACGCCTTTTCAAAAAGCTTTTAGGCTTTGTCGAGAATTAGGCATTGGTAGATTAGAACAAGTAGTGTTTGATTCATTAGATCCAGCTGAATTAAAGCAAGTTGCAGAAATTTTTAATCGTGCTAAATCTGCCGAAGTTATCTATTTTGAAGATAAATTTATGAAAACAGATTTCCTTAAAGCTGTAGTTTCTTTAGTCCTAAATCCACTTAATGCAAACAATGCAATGGTGAAAGAATTAAATAAGGGTGATAATTTAAGAGCTTTTGTTGAAGCTATCAAGAAAGAAGTTCAATATTATCCTAGACCTATTAAGCTCTAAATTCCACATAGTCATCCACTAAACTTTCATCAACAAAGGATTTGCTAAGAGTAGGTCCAGCTTCAACCATGATCTTTTGGTAGCCTTTGTTTGCCATGGATTCTAAGCAGGTTTCTAAATCCTGATAGTCGCCACTTTCTGAAATACTAGCTTCAAAAACTTTGCGATTATATTTTGGATCAAAGATTCGTAGTGAAATTTTTTGCTCATCAGTAAAATTAGTATTTAGTTTGAGAATTAAAATATCTGGATTCTTAATCTCAATAAGTCCCAGCTCTTCAGCGCTAAACCTTACGTTATATTCTGGATTATCAGCAAGCACTGTGCGACTGCTAGTTATCAAAAGCTGATGGCAAGAGCGCATGCGATGTACTCGTTTGCGTGCCTCTTCTCCAGTTTGCCAAATGCCAGGCTCTGTAAACTGTTTACCTTCAGAATCTAGAGCTACTTTACAAGTAACAAAAAAATTACCACCATTTACAATTTTATAAAATGCTTTATTCAAAGCTTCTGCTTCTGAAACTATTTCAGGATCTAAATCTTCAGGTTCTATAACTTCTATGCCGGCAGCTTTAATTTTTTTAATGCCTTTACCTGCAACTAAAGGGTTAGGATCCTTAGAGGCATAAACTAAAGTTTTGAATTTATGCTTGATTATAAGGTCGGTACAGGGAGGGGTTTTGCCATGATGGGCACAGGGTTCTAAGCTTATATAGATTGTAGAATTTGCTAGGAGGTCTTTAGGGACTGGATCCCCAGACCCTTCGGGTCTGAGGATGACGGCGTTTGTATCCGAGCTGAGGATGACAGAGCTTGCAATTGCATTAACTTCAGCATGCGCGCCACCAAATACTTCATGAAAGCCAGAACCAATGATTTTACCTTCGTGCACAATCACACAGCCAACGATTGGATTAGGAAATGTAGTTGCTTCGCCTAGTTTTGCTAGTCTAAAACATTCTTTGAGGAACGATGTATGCTCCATATTACTTAACTGCAAATAATTTTTCCAGATCTGGTGATTTCACAAAATCAGTAGTGCTCTCAAAAGCATAAGCTGCATTGTAAATAGTACTTTCTTTAAGTGCAGGTGCAATTAATTGCATACCAATTGGTAAGCCTTTAGTGTCAAAGCCACAATTGATCGACATTCCTGGCAAGCCTGCAAGATTGATAGTTACTGTCATGATGTCGGAAAGATACATCTCTAAAGGATCAGCAGATTTAGAACCCGCTTCAAAAGCTGTTGCAGGTGCCGTTGGGCTGATGATCAAATCACACTTAGTAAATGCTTTTTCAAAATCATTATATATAAGCCTTCTAACTTGTTGAGCTTTTTTGTAGTAAGCATCATAGTAGCCAGAACTCAAAGCATAAACACCAATCATGATACGGCGTTTAACTTCATCACCAAACTCTGTACGTGATTTGAAATATAAATCTGTGAGACTCTCTGCTTCTTTATTACGATGACCAAAGCGCACACCATCATAGCGAGCTAAGTTAGAACTAGCTTCAGATGGAGCAATGATGTAATAAGTAGGTAAGCCGTATTTGATTTTATTGAAATCGATCGCTACAGTCTCAGCGCCTAAGCTTTGGTAGTGCTTGATAGCATTCTCGACAGCAGCTTTTACTTCTGGGTTAACAGTATCACTAAAAAACTCTGCTGCAATGCCAATGCGTAAGCCTTTCAATGATTGAGTCTTTTTGAAGCCGCCCTCGATCCCTTGTAAATAATTTTCTTGAGGTAAGTTCAGAGAAGTAGAATCTTTCGGATCATGCCCAGACATCACTTCCATCAGGAGTGCATTATCCTCTACGTTCATTGTCATCGGACCAGCTTGATCAAGACTACTTGCAAAAGCAATAATGCCGTAACGTGAAACCTTACCATAAGTAGGTTTCATGCCAGCAATACCACAGTAAGAAGCTGGTTGTCTAATAGAACCACCAGTATCTGTTCCAAAAGTTAGAGGTGCCATGCGCGCTGCAATAGCTGCCGCTGATCCACCAGAACTTCCGCCAGGAACACATTTAGGATTCCATGGATTTAGACAATTACCAAAAGCACTTTTCTCATTACTAGAACCCATTGCAAACTCATCAAGATTAAGTTTGCCAAGAGGAATTGCTCCAGCATCTAAAATTTTCTGAGTGATGGTTGCATTATAAGTAGACTTGTGACCTTTGAGCATCTTTGATGCTGCCGTGGTTTCAGTGCCAGTGTAATTAATAAGATCTTTTATACCAATTGGAACTCCAGCAAGTTTGCCCAGAGTAGATTCGTTTTCGCCTGCAGCTAATCTTTCATCGAGCTTAGCTGCTTGACCTAATGCTTGCTCATCGCACATAGCAATAAAGGCATTGATCTCTTTATTGTATTTATTGGTGCGCTCTAAGAAAGATTTGGTAATTTCAGTAGCAGAGGCTTCTTTATTCAAAAACAGTTTATGTAATTCGATAGCGCTTTTATTAGTTAAATCAGACATACAGATTTGATTTTAACATAAGCTGTGAAAGTCAATTGGCAGATGCTTTTAATAATAGAGGTTTTACTAACTGAGAATATCTAGAATCTTTGTTAGTGAAATCATTAAGAAAGCCCACATGAAGAATGCAATGAATATTGCTATATAGAATTTGTTTTTTACATCAAATTTAATTTCGCGTAATTCTGCCAGAAGAGAATAGTTTATTGAATTCATTTCAGATTTTATCGAATTCTCTATGCCTTTAATTTCATATACTTCCATTTTTATTGTCCTTGATTTAGTTATATCAGGGCTTTAAAGTTCGTAACAGTAAATCATGAAATTAAGTGTAAGCACGTAAGTCATCAAATGCCGTCATCCTCAAATCATGAAATGATTTGGGGATCCATGTCATTGCGAGGAACGAAGTGACGAAGCAATCCCCTGAGCACACCTCGACTGGATCCCCAGCCCTGTGGGCTGAGGATGACGATATATATTTCGGGCTGAGAATGACTATGCTTTTACTTGATGATGTCGCTATAATTGACACTAACTAAAGCATGAAACAGCCAGCAATTTATTTAATGGCAAGTAAGCGCAATGGCACTCTCTATACGGGTGTTACTTCAAATCTTGTTAAAAGGATTTATGAACATAAAAATGATTTGAAGCCAGGATTTACGTCTAAATATCATTGCAAACTTTTTGTTTATTATGAAATTTTTGACAATATGCAAATGGCAATTCAAAGAGAGAAACAAATTAAAAAATTTTACAGAGATACAAAATTAGAATTGATAGAAAAAATAAATCCAGAATGGAAGGATTTGTATTCTGAAATTTTGAGATATTAGTCGTCATCCTCAATTTGCGAAGCGAATTGGGGATCCAGTAATCAGAAATAATTTTGGTGAACTGGGTTCCCAGCCCCTACGGGGCTGAGAATGACGAGGATGACGATGCAATGACGACAACTAATTATTGGAAATCTAAGCTACCAGTACAGTAATAATTCGTGCCGTTGTAATAACAACTGACTATATCGACAGCGGCAGCGGTTGTGCTTAAGGTCGGCGCAATGCCGCTTGGCCACTTGACTGCAGCCGGCCAGGTCATGGTCCTACCTCCAGTGCCGTCTTGAATTATTCTGAGTAAGAAGTTACCTGTTCCCTGAGGAGCAGTTAAAGTAAGCGTACAGTTTCCTGTCATGGTTATGTATTGTCGGTTACCAAGGTTCCAGTTTACAGTTGCAGCAGTACTTGAGTTACCAGCATTATATTCACTACCAAATAAAGCAGTGTTATTGATCTTGAGTATGCCGCCGTTGAAAGTTAAATTCGCACTTGCAGATTGTGTGCCACCGTTATTGAATTGAATTTGTTTGGTTGAACCAGCTACAGTACTGCCTGCTTGCTCCCAAGCAAGTGCATTACCATTAACTTTCAAGGTGTAATGGTTAGTACCTTTGGCTAAAGTAGCAGCGGAACCTGCAACTTTAGAATATAGAAGTGCACCTTGAGAGAGTGATAAGGCTGTACCGTTAATAGCAAGAGCTTTAGTTGCAGTTGTGCCATTAACATCCATGGTGTAGGCTGGTTGAGCTTTTCTGATACCGACTTTACCGGAAGAAACCGTAGTGCCAGTAGCAGTCATGCCATTACCATAAATTAGATTGCCGATAGAAAGCTGTCCAAATGCAGTGCCTGATGGTGCATCAATATCATTACCGATGATGATATTTTTTGCTCCAGTTGTAATAGCATCACCAGCTTGATAACCTAATAAAATATTTCCGTTACCGTTAGTCACTGCTACGCCAGCACTATAACCAAGCATAGTATTATTACGACCGGTTGTTAATGCTAGCCCTGTTTGATAACCAAGGAAAGTACCATTGAAAAAACTATTACCAGTAGTACCTTCACCAGCCATATAGCCAACAGCAGTATTTCTTGCACCAGTAGCATTGTAGTATAAAGAAGAGTGACCTAAGCCTGTATTGTTTTTACCAGAAGTATTTGAATACATCGATTGAGAGCCTAATGCAGTACCGTTATTACCAGTTGTAGTACTATAGCCTGATTGGTAACCTAATAAAGTACTGTTGTAGAAGTTATTGTTACCTGATCCTCTACCAGCTTCATAACCCATTAAGGTGTTATAAGTGCCCCATTGAGTGTTATAGCCAGCCCATCCACCTATAACTACGTTATTACCACCTGTAGTTAAAGAAGCTGAGGCTGTATCACCGATTGCAACATTGTAAGTACCAGTAGTAATTGCTTTTAAGGATTCAGAACCTACTGCTGTATTGTGGCTACCACCACCTACAGCAAAACCTGATAATGCTCCAAGGAAAGTATTTCCTGTTCCACTAAAGGTACCACCAGCACCCTTGCCTGCTTGAGCTCCAATTGAAGTATTCATAATACCGTTAGTTCTACTGTAATCGGCTTGGTAACCAAGGGCTACGTTATAACTTCCTGTATTAGTTCTTAAAGCATCGATACCAACAGCAGTTGTATATGAAGTACCTGTATCAGCTAAGCCAGCACCATTACCAAGTAAAAGATTATTAGCGGTAGTATTAGATACTGCATCTGAAAGTCCATCTATATTCATTGCCGTTGCGCCGCTACCATTTATTAGGTTATAGCTAACACCACCATCATCTTGGAAATAAAGTTTCGAGTTAGTTGAGTTGACATAGACCTTGCCAAAGTTAGTCGTAGTCGAAGGTGCAGAACCTTCTTTAAGAGCAATGTTACCGTTCACTGTAAATTTTTCGTTTGGAGTGCTAGTGCCGATACCAACTTTACCCGAAGAAACAGTTGTACCAGTAGCCGTCATACCATTACCATAAATCAAGTTGCCAATAGAAAGTTGTCCAAAGGCAGTTGCAGAAGGTGCATCAATGTTTTGACCAATGATAATATTTTTAGCACCTGTCGTAATTGCATCCCCAGCTTGATAACCTAATAAAATATTTCCGTTACCGTTAGTAACTGCTACGCCAGCACCATAACCAAGCATAGTGTTGTTATAACCAGTTGTGAGAGCTAGTCCAGTATTGTAACCTAAGAAGGTACCATTAGAGAAATTATTAGAAGAAGTTCCTTCACCTGCCATATAACCAACAGCAGTATTACGTCCACCTGTAGCATTGTAGTATAAAGAAGAATGCCCTAAAGCAGTGTTATACTTACCCGTACTATTTGAATATCCTGCATAATAACCTAAAGCTGTTCCATTACCTACGGTGGATGATTGAAAGGCACTGGTACCGATTGCCGTATTGTTAGAACCATTTTTATTCGTATATAAGGAAGCATAGCCTAATGCAACATTGTATTCACCGGCAGCATTGTAATATTGAGAACTATCACCAATAGAAACGTTATAGCTACTTGCGGAAAAACCATTACCATATAAAGCTTGCCATCCTATACCGATATTGTCGCTACCCTGCTTGTTATACATGGAAGTATGTCCTATTGAGGTATTGCTAGAACCAGCTTTGTTTGAGCGTAAGGAGTTAGATCCAAGAGCAACGTTGTATAAGCCTGTGTAGTTATAGTACTGTGAATTATCACCAATAGCTACGTTGAAACTACTGTTGTTACTACCATTGCTATATAAAGCGTTATATCCAAAAGCTGTATTGTTATTACCCGCTGCTTTATTGTACATAGAATTAGAACCTGCAGTTGTATTGTATGAAGCAGTAGTAATTGTTCTGCCGGAGTTGTAACCTAATGCAACATTGTGAGTGCCTGAGCTCGTAGCTAGGAGACCGTTATAACCAACAGCAGTATTGAAGGTTGAAGAAGTATTATTAGCTTTTAAAGCACTTATACCAACAGCAGTATTATAAGCATTACCAGAATGATTTAATCCAGCACCGTTACCTAAATAAACACTATAAGCATCAGACTTACCATCGCTAAGTCCATCTATATTTAATGCAACTGCACCGCTACCATTTATTAGGTTGTAACTCACACCGCCATCATCTTGGAAATAAAGTTTAGAGTTACTAGAGTTAACATAGACTTTACCAAAGTTAGTCGTAGCTGAAGGTGCAGAACCTTCTAGTAAAGCAAGATTACCATTGACAGTGAGTTTGGTATTAGGGTTAGCGTTGCCGATACCAATATTACCAGTAGAGATAGTAGTGCCTGTGCCATCGACACTAGTACCGAAGATCAAGTTGCCGATGTCGAGTTGATTGAAACTAGTGTTAGAAGGTGCATCAATATTATGTCCTATGACAATGTTTTTTGCGCCAGTAGTAATAGCATCACCTGCTTGATAACCTAATAAAATATTTCCGTTACCATTTGTAACAGCAACACCAGCACCATAACCAAGCATAGTGTTGTTATAACCAGTTGTGAGAGCTAGTCCAGTATTGTAACCTAAGAAAGTACCATTAGAGAAGGTTTGACCACTACTACCTTCGCCTGCATAATAACCTACTGCTGTGTTGTTAGAACCCGTTGTTGTGTAGTAGAGGGATCGATAACCACTTGATGTATTGTTGCTACCAGTAGTATTACTGTAACTAGATAAGTAACCCATTGCTGTATTCAGAGTACCTGTAGTATTGCTTCTTAAAGATAAAGAACCAATAGCCGTGTTATAGTCACCATTGTTATTGTATAAAGTCTGATAACCAATTGCAGTGTTGTAATTTTTTGTTAGATTACCATAAAGAGCTTGAGAACCGAAAGCCGAATTGTTATCTCCATTATTGTTATATAAAGCTTGATACCCTACTGCAGTGTTGTAATTTTTTGTTTTATTGCTAATAAGAGCGGAGTTCCCAACTGCTATGTTACCAATTCCAGATGTATTAGAGAATAGACTAGCGTTACCTAATGCAACGTTATTACTACCCGTAGTGTTTGCTTGTAATGCTTGACTACCAAGTGCTGTATTACTAGCACCAGTGCTTATTTTCAGAGCTTGGTAACCAACAGCTGTACTGTCAGAAGCAGTAGTATTGCCGTTAAGTGCCATATAACCTAACGCACTATTTCTCAGACCACTTGCACTAGTATTGTTTTGTAAAGCTTTGACACCAACACCAGTTGAGTAGCTGGTTCCCGTATCTGCTGCACCAGAGCCATTACCTAAAAATACATTTACTGCATTTGCTTTACCATCGCTAAGTCCATCTATATTTAATGCAACTGCACCGCTACCATTTATTAGGTTGTAACTCACACCGCCATCATCTTGGAAATAAAGTTTTGAGTTAGATGAGTTAACATAGACTTTACCGAAGTTCGTCGTAGCTGAAGGTGCGGAACCTTCTTTAAGAGAGAGGTTACCATTCACTGTGAATTTTTCGTTTGGAGTGCTAGTGCCGATACCAGCTTTACCTGAAGAAATCGTAGTTCCTGTTGCAGTGTTACCATTGCCGAAAATTAAATTAGCAATAGAGAGCTGTCCAAATGCAGTAGCTGAAGGCGCATCAATATCATTACCGATGATGATATTTTTTGCTCCAGTTGTAATAGCATCACCTGCTTGATAACCTAATAAAATATTTCCGTTACCATTTGTAACAGCAACACCAGCACCATAACCAAGTATGGTATTGTTGCGACCTGTTGTTAGAGCAAGACCTGTGTTGTAACCTAAGAAAGTACCATTAGAGAAACTGCTCCCACTACTACCTTCGCCTGCATAATAGCCCATTGCAGTATTACCAAAGCCACCGGATGGGTAGAAAAGTGAATTTGAGCCGAGACCAACGTTGCTGGATCCTGTTGTGACACCGTTTCCAGCCATATAACCAATTAAAGTATTGTTATCGCCAGTGCTTATATTTCTTCCTGCGTTGAATCCAAAGAAAGAGCCATTGTCATAACTTGATGAACCATATCCAGCTTTGGTTCCTACTGCAGTATTTCTTTTTGCAGTTGCAGCACCATACATAGAATAATTACCAATCGCAACGTTACCATTGCCGCCAGTTGAACTCCAGAAAGTGTAAGCACCAATACCAATATTATAATTTTCTCTGGCTCCTCCTGCGGAACTTGGTGATAGAGCGTAATACCCTATTCCGATGTTGTAATTACCATTCTCATTATTAGCCATTGCACCATGTCCTAATGCAAGGTTGTAAGTACCTTTATTGTTTTTCCACCCTGCTTGAGAACCAACAGCGATATTATAGCTTCCGTTAGAGGTAGCATTCTTGCCATATAAAGCACTATCTCCTATACCAATATTGGCTGTACCACCATTCCTATAATATAGGGAGTAATAACCGATCCCGATATTATCGCTTGTAGTTTGAGTAGAAGTAGATCCCAGCGCGCGATAACCCATTGCAACGTTTTGACCACCAGTAGTCAAATAAGTACCAGCTTGTGAGCCGACTGCAGTATTCAAAGCACCAGTAGTAAGACTGTATAAAGATTTATATCCAGCACCAGTGTTGTTGTCGTAACCACCACCGCTAAATAAAGCTTGCGCACCAATCGCTGTATTATAATCAGCAGAAGTGTTTCCATTCATTGCTTGATAACCTACCGCAGAATTATACAGACCTGATGAACTTGCGTTGTTTTTTAAAGCACCAATACCAACAGCAGTCGAATAGCTGGTTCCAGAGTCAGATGCTCCAGAGCCATTGCCTAAGAAAACATTCACTGCATTTGCCTTACCATCACTAAGCCCATCTATGTTTAATGATACTAAGCCACTACCATTGACTAGGTTGTAACTAACGCCAGCATCATCTTGGAAATAAAGTTTAGAGTTTGCAGAGTTGGTATAGATTTTACCGAAGTTTGCAGTTGCTGAAGGTGCAGAACCTTCTTTAATAGCCAGGTTACCATTGACGGTAAGGCGAGTATTTGGATTACTAATACCGATACCAACATTACCTGTTGAGATAGTTGTACCAGTGCCGTCTACGCTAGTACCGAAGATTAAGTTACCAATATCAAGTTGTCCTTTACCGGTTGCTGAAGGAGCATCGATATCGTAACCCATGATGATGTTACCGTTACCAACAGTGACGTTATCACCTGCTTTATAACCAATGAAAATATTATTATCACCGTTAACAATTCCATAGCCAGCTTGGTAACCAAGCATTACACCATTGTCATGTGAGTGATTACTTGTGCCATAACCAGCTTGATATCCTATTGAAACTAGGTTCGAACCGTTTTTATTATTGAAAAGACTAGAACTTCCTAAAGATGTATTATAAGAACCTAGTCTTGTAGTGTAAGATGCATAATCACCTATTGAAGTATTGTAATTGCCGTTGCCCGTAGAAGCTGCTTGATTACCAAATGCAGTATTATTATTGCCGGTTTTGTTCGAAGAAAGACTGCTATATCCAATTGCCGTATTATTGTTTCCTTTAGTATTGCTCTGCATACTAGAATAGCCCATAGCAGTATTGTAACTACCGTTACTGGTATATAAAGCTTGCCCGCCCACAGCTGTATTACTTACACCTGATTTATTCGTATATAAAGTATATGCACCATGACCTCCATTGTTATTGCCAGTTATATTGCTATATAGAGATTGATAACCACTTGCTACGTTGCCCGTACCCGTAGTATTCATTCTTAAAGCTGTACTACCCAACGCAGTATTGTTGTCACCATTGTTAGTATATAAAGCTTGATAACCTACAGCTGTGTTTTCACCTTTTGTTACATTGCTATATAAAGCTTGATAACCAGCAGCTATATTTTTAGTACCAGTAGTATTGGAGTAAAGAGCTTGGACACCTGTTGCAGTATTTAGACTACCAGTTGTATTACTATAAAATGTCTGATAACCGCCAGCAAAATTATCATCACCAGTAGTATTTCCATTGCCAGCAAAGTAACCTACGGCAGTATTTCTCAGACCACTTGCACTAGTATTGTTCTGTAATGCTTTGATACCAACACCAGTTGAGTAGCTGGTTCCCGTATCTGCTGCACCAGAACCATTACCTAAAAACACATTCACTGTATTTGATTTACCATCACTAAGTGCATCAATATTCAATGAAGAAGAACCACTACCAGCATCTGTTTCCCAAGCTAAAGCATTACCATTGACTTTGAGAACATAATGGTTAGTACCTTTAGCTAAAGTACCAGCAGAACCAGTAATTTTAGAATATAAAACTGCACCTTGAGATAAAGATAGAGCAGTACCGTTGATTGCAAGAGCCTTAGTGAAAGCAGTCCCGTTAACATCGAAAGTATATGCAGGTTGAGCTTTGTTAATACCAACCTTACCTGAAGAAACAGTTGTGCCTGTAGCAGTCATGCCGTTACCATAAATTAAGTTACCTATGGAAAGCTGTCCACGTGCGGTGTTAGAAGGTGTATCAATATCGTAACCTAAAACAATATTACGCGCACCAGTAGTAATAGCGTCACCAGCTTTATAACCTAAAAGCACATTACCGTTACCAGTAGTGTCACCATTACCAGCCATGAAACCTACCATGGTGTTGTTGTAACCTGTTGTTAAAGACTGTCCTGTGAAAAATCCTAAGAAAGTACCGTTAGAAAAACTATTACTACTAGTACCTTTGCCCGCAGCATAACCAGCAGCGGTATTGCGCGAGCCCGTTACAGAATTGAGAAGTGAATTTACACCAAGAGTAGTATTTTGTGTACCTATAGTGTTGTATCTTAAAGCTTGGCTACCTACGCCCGTGTTATAGTCACCGTTACTGACATAGAGTGCATTGTAACCAAAGGCAGTACTTTCACTTTTTGATTTATTGCCATTCAGTGCTCCTGGACCAAAAGCTGCATTGTAATTACCAGTGACGTTATTATAAAGAGATTGATAACCGATTGCAATATTTTGAGTACCAGTGGTGTTGTTGTTAAGAGCTTGGTGTCCGATACCTGTATTGTAATCACCATTGTTAGATGATAGAACATTGTAACCAATTGCAATGTTTTGACTTTTTGTTTTATTACCACTAAGTGCTTGTCGTCCTAAGGCTATGTTGAAACTACCAGTAGTGTTACCGTGAAGAGACCTGTAGCCAACTGCAGTATTGTAATCACCATTATTTGTATAAAGTGACCAATAACCAATTGCAGTATTCTGAGTGCCAGTTTTATTTGTATAAAGAGATTGATAGCCTAATGCTGAATTGTAATCTCCAGCAGTATTGCCGTAGAGAGATCTATAGCCTACAGCTGTATTATAAGTTGAAGCAGCATTGTTAGCTCTCAAGGCATCAATACCTACTGCTGTATTATACGCATTACCAGAATGATTTAATCCAGCACCATTCCCTAAGTAAACACTGTAAACATCAGACTTACCATCACTAAGTCCATCGATGTTAGAAGTTGTAGCGCCGCTACCGTTAGTTAAGTTGAAAGCCACACCACCATTGTTGACGTAATAAAGTTTGTGGTTAGTAGAGTTAGTATAAACTTTACCGAAATTCAAAGTGCCTGAAGGTAGAGAACCTTCTTTAAGAGCTAGGTTACCATTGACAGTAAGTTTTTCATTTGGAGTGCTAGTTGCGATACCGACATTCCCTGTAGATATTGTAGTGCCGGTACCATCTACGCTAGTACCGAAAATCAAATTACCAATATCGAGTTGATTCCATCCAGTATTGGATGGTGCATCGATATCACGACCGATGACAATGTTGCGAGCACCAGTAGTGATTGCATCGCCTGCTAAGTAACCTACTAAAACGTTTCCATTACCGTTACTGACATTTAAACCAGCTCCGTAACCAAGCATAGTGTTGTTATAACCAGTTGTTAAAGCTACACCAGTGTTGAATCCTAAGAAAGTACCGTTGGAGAAGTTATTTGCAGCACTACCTTCACCTGCATAATAACCCACAGCTGTATTGCGAGAGCCAGTTGTTGGATAGAAAAGAGTATTAGGACCGATTGCTGTATTTGCAAAGCCTGTGGTAGTACCATTTGCTGCATAAGAACCAAATGCTGCATTGTCTCTTCCTGAAGAGTGTGAGCGCAATGCATTATAACCAAGTGCTGCTAAACCATTACCCGTAGTGTTTGCATATGCTGCTCTATAACCCATTGCAGTGTTTCTTGAAGCTGTTGTGTTTGTCGCAAGGGAATCAGTACCATAAGCTGAATTGTAAGATCCTGAAGTGTTACTAAGTAAGGATTGTGAACCTACGGCAGTATTAGATGCGCCGGTACTTTGAGTAAGAGCCGTAAAACCAACAGCCGTGTTGTGATCACCTGAGACATTGCCGTTCATTGTCAAATAGCCTACTGCTGTATTGTACTGTCCATCACTAGC
>CAYQSL010000009.1:0-22118 GCA_964420165.1 uncultured Gammaproteobacteria bacterium
TAGCGCCAGATCTCAGCTGCACATTATTAAATAAGTAATCTAAGTCATTAGAAAATGTTTCACAGACAACATCATTATATTCATCCTCACCTTGAAGGAATTTCCATGATTCGGAATTTATAGAATTGTTCTGCTTAATTAATCTAAAATTTGGGTCATTTCTGGAGATACTTTGTTTCTCTTTAACTAAGATGGTAGTATTTGCATAACTAATATTTCCTGATTTATCTATAGCTTTTATTTCAATAAAATTAGAATTGTCTCTGTAAATATTAAACTGTGTAAGATCAATATCTTTCTCAAAAGCTTTATTTAAATTTTGATTTGAGGATAAAGATAAAGGTAAATAATTACTATCATTGATTCGGAAAAAGGCTTTTTCCAAATTCTCTTCAATAATTTCACCTGAAAGAATAATTTTATTGGATTGATAAAAAGAATAAGATATTGGAGTTTCTATTGATGTATATGGGTCAGTAGAATCTAAGGTCATTGAATAAGTTTTAGATCTTATAATTTTCCCATTTGGTAATTTTGCTTCAATATAAATATCATTAGTACCTTCTGATAAATTTACTGATAAATTTGCAAGATCATCTAAATATTCTTCTTCACTTCTTTCTATAGCAATATCTTCTTCAGTATCTTCAATTATAGTTTCTGTATCATCTTCAAGATCGTACCTTTCAGCATCGGGATATATATTTTGATAATTTTTAATCAGCTTACTATTTTTGTAAATTCTTAATGCTGTTAAAAAGGTATTGATATCTATAGGGAGTATATGCTTTGGTTGATGAGTGTAATTATCATTACTTGAAGCTAAATCTTCTAATTCTTCAAAATTAACAGATCTATTATCGCCATGAGCTTTAACCACCTCAAATCCAAGTATCTTCGACACTTCTCTTTCATATTCATCAACAGCTCTAAAGTCTACAAAATACAGTCCTGGATTTAGATATAAGTTAGCCAGAGTTTTGCTAAATGAATTAGTTAAACCACCAATAAATGTTTCAGTGAATATTATAGAGTTATCACCTCGACTTCTAATAGCTAGGTCTACACGATTCAAAGCCGCAGTAGAATTCATAAATGCTTCAATGGTGATCAACTCTTCATCAGAGATTTTTATGTTCTCCCCTTGTTTTTGATTTATTGATAGAGATTGAATTTCAGGGAATGGAAGATCTTTAATCTCTAATGTTCTGAGTGTGAATACTGTTGGATCTACTTTGTTAGTAGTTTTAACCCAGAATTTAATCTCATAATTACCTACTTGGTTATAAGTATGAGTTGTATTAGTAACAGTATTCTTCATGAAATCTTGGTTAGGGTTAGATCCTGAATAAGTCCAAGAAGTTCCATCACCAAATATCCAGCCAAATGATTCTACTGTTGTATTGAATATTTGTTTGCCTGTAACTTTAAGTTCGGCAATAAAACCAGGATTGGCAATATCAGTTGCGCCAAGGTTAGCAATGATTGGAGTAAATGCTACTAAAGTTGGTAATTCAGCAATAGTAATAGTTCCAGCAGATACTGTCCATGATTCATGAGTACCATCTTTGAAGTCTGCACTTACAGTAAGTTTTGGAACAAATTCCCCTTCAGTATAAATATGGCTTTTGTTCTGTAATGCAGGAAGATCAATAAATTTATTTAATTGGAATTGATTCTGACTTATTGAGCCATTTTCGTAACTACCATCACCATAATCAAATTTGTATTTGATTATGTCTGGTTTATTTTTCTGAGCATCAATAACTTTGACATTAGCTTGTAGTTTAATTTCAGCATTACCGCTAGCATCTGGTTCTAAAATCTTTTTAGGGTTTTTAATACTCAAGCTAGCAAGTAAATGTTGTCCAGGGCGTACTATTTGGACAGTATCTGATGTGGCTTCATCATCTTTATTGAAAAAGTCAAATACTTTTAGCACAGCTCTATAGATACCAGGTGTTTTACTTGGTCCAATTGCATAAACATTACTATCAGTTTGATATGGAGAAGAGATTGGACTAAAAGCTGTATCAACATTAGCTTCCAAGGACCTAAATTCCGTTGACCATGCATAAGATTTAATACCATCCTTACTTTGTTCTCCAAATACAGATTTATTTGGATCATAACTATAGAAGCCAATGAATTCGGCTTTTTGATTAGGATTATCAGAGCTTTCAAGAATAAGTTTATTGGTATCTTTAGTTGTTATTTTTGCAATTGGATATAAATCTTCAATGATATTTATTTGCTTAGATACTTCTCCAACATAAGTTCTCTTAGTGACTTCATCAAAGTAGAAAAGTTTAATTAGAAGATTATAGCTACCTATGTAATCTGGTTTAACTTGGAAGCTAAACTCTTCTAATCCAGTTTCTACTGGCAGATTGATTATTTTTGAAGAGTTTGCTTCATTTGAACCAGAAAGTAATTTAACCTCATAGTTCCATTTAGCCTTTATTGCATTACTCTCGGCGTCTGTTTGTAGTTTAATTGTTTCAGGCTGATTATTGGCTTGATAAATCAAGCTAGGGAAATTTGGTGAAACTATACTTACATTTACTGTAGTTTTATCGAAGAAGCAAGCTCCATGCTTAATTGATGATAGAGCTCTATCTTTTAGAGATTGCATTTCATTAGGACTCAAGAAAGCATATCTATTATTAGCTAAAGCATTATTGTATTTAGTGAAAACAGTATTTTTTAGGAGACCTTTCATTGTTTCATCTGAAACTACACCATTGTCTAAATAGAAATAAATACAATATTCACCAGGTTTGTAATCAATCGGACTGAAAACTCCTTGAATTGTATTTGGTGAATTTGTTACACCATTAAATACACTTGCTTCTAAGATTTTGTAATCACCTGCGTGAGCACCATTCTCTGTCTTTCTGTTAATCAGAGCTGCATACATAAATGTATTTGGTGCAGTATCGACTTTTATGTTAGCCAGTTTCTTTAAATTGTCATTTTTGGGGAAGAAAACATCTAGGCTATTTACAGTTGGTTTAACAGGTGAACTAAGAAGAGTAATTGCTCTTACTGCAACTCCTGTCTCATGTGGATTTGTGAAGCTGATCTCAATCTTAAGTTCTCCAGTACTCACTGGGAATGCATCTGTTACAACTCTTGAGAATCTATTTCCAGTTGCTGGATTTTTTTCAAGAACTTTTACTCCATTAACTTTGACTTTTATTCCCTCGTAACGATTTCCATTTAAATCAATAGCTAATTTCGCGAAAGTATCGCTTTCGGTTGCTGTAACAAAAATATTTTTTGAATATAAGGTTCCAGTTTGACTAATAAATATTGGACCCTTACTAGTATTCAAGTAATGATAGGCATCTCCTTGTCCTAAATCACCTTGAATAAAGAAATTATTTACTTCATTAGTAAGAAGGTCTATTTTTCTAGATATACCTTTAAGTACATTTATATTCAAATTACTTGGAACTCTACTAGTAAGCTGAATAACTTTATCAGCAGTATAAGTAGTAGAATTGGCTGCTGTTTGTTTGACTCTAATTGTCAAAGTATTACCTCTAAAGTCTTTAGCCTTTAGTAAAGCTGTGATTTTGCCAGAGTTTATAAAACTGGCTGTTCTATCTTCAAATTCTCCATCATCTACTTTGACTTTAACTTGATGATCATAAGTACAGAAATTAGTACCTATAATTTCAACTAGTTTCGCGCCACTGTCTTTGTATGTAGAGAAAGCTTGAACAAAATTAAGAGAGTTAATGGTAATTGCACTAGTAAAACTTGCAGTACATTTGCATGAAGTTTGATTACAACTTGAATCGTTAGGTAAGGTTAATTTTGGTTCTTGTGAGTTAGCAGCAGTATTTGGAATATCAGTAATAGTGTTAAACTCATTTTGTTTATCAGTGACAGTAAGCATTCTAGGACCATTAGCGGCGACAACTTCATTACTAGATTCCACGTCAGCTATTGGACTGTAAGCAGGTACTGTTGTTAAGTGATTTAAGAAATCCCCAACTATAATTGCTGGGCTATATGCATTGCTAACTAAACCTTTGGAATCGGTAACTGTTAGTTTGATGTAATAAATTCCTTTATTGATATAAGTATGTGAAGCTGTGACTCCATTACCGATGGTGCCATCGTTAAAGTTCCACTCATAAGAACTAATGTCATAGCTCTTCGGATCGTAACTCCCTTCAGCGCTGACAGTTACAGAGTAATCACCTGAACTATGAGTCACCGTAATTTGTGGTATCGGAATTTGATTAGGCAGTATGGTTAAAGTTTCACTTAGTATTTGTTTGCCATCCAAGTTATGAATCAGTTCATATTGACCCGCTTCATCAAAAAGTACTGGAGCATCTAATATACTTACTGAGTTTGATTCCAATCTTTCATTAAGTTCATTAGATTTATCGACTAAAACTAGGTCACCATTTGTATTTTGTAAGAAAGATTTGTAAATCCATTTCCAAGTATCGCTCGTAATATTACCGATAGTTACACTATTGACTGATGATCCTGATCCTTCAACATCAAGTAAGTTTGAGAAAGATACTGAGCCTAATGTAGGTTTCTTGACATCTACAATAATTGTTTCTAAAGCGGTTTCAGTTATTAAATCATTACCATTGTCTAAATCATCACAATATTTACAAACTTTAAGACGAGGAGAGTAGCTGCCTGGATTTAAATAAGTATGAGTTAATTTTGGTTCAAAGCTAAGTTCACCATTGCCAAGATTCCAGCTGAAGCTTAAATCTCCATTACCTTGTGATGAATTAGGAATATTGTTATAAGCAAAAGATCCGAGTCCTGAGAATTCTATAGTACTAGTACCAAGATCTAGATCATTTTCTCTGGAAAGCATTGTAGCAACAGCTACCGGATTTGGCTCTATCACTTTTATTGCTGTTGAAGCTTCATTGTAAGCGCCTTTGGTATCAGTAACTTTAAACTCTACGCTGTAATCATCAAAACGATTAAATTTATATATGAATTTTGGCTCAGAACTTGTGAAAACAGTATTGCCATTCTGGCTATTGATTTGCCACTGATAACTAGATAGATTTTTATTAGCATCATAACTAATGAGCCCATCAAAGTTTACATTGCAATAGAATTCTTTATTACCTTTGTGTTCAAGTTTTACTAGATATGCTTCTTCAGATTGTTCTAGAGAGCAGTCTTTGACATCAGTTACGAACCTTGCAATTGGTGCAAAATTCTTTTCTTCAACATTAATTTCACCAAGAATTTTTTCTGAATAAAAATCTCTTTCATCATTTACTCGAAGAATCGCTTTGTATTTACCCGGTTTAGTATAAGTATGTGAAATTACGGCACCATTAGCGCTGCTATCATCACCAAAATCCCAATGATAATTTATAGTTCCACCTTCTGGATCAGAAGAGGCACTAGCATCGAAATTTACTGTCAAATCTACTTCACCAGAGCTATTACCCATTGAAGCGTTGGCTATTGGAGCTTTATTAAGTTCATTGAGAGTGATTTCTTCTTGATACTTTGATATTAAATATGAGTTTCTATAGATCTCTAAGGCTATATGGTAATTACCAGGCTCTTCAATCAAGAAACTACTACGTTTGAAAATTTGCTCTTTCTTGCTTGGAGAATTTGGTTCAAGAATAAATCTATAACTAAGTTCCTCTGTAGTATCTAAATTACTAGTATCAGCTTCAACTGTTAAATATCCAGGTGCTTCTAAATATTGATTCTTAATAGTAAAAGGTGTTGTTAAGCAAATTTGACTTGTACAAGAAATAAATCTACTAGTACCGCATGAATTAGTTTGTTCTTGTAAACCTTGTTGCGTACCGCAATCAGCTTTGCAAATTCCTGTATCATTCCAACTTGGATTGTTGCATACAGTACTAGGTAAAATTTCAATTGGGTTAAGTAAGAATGTTTCACTGACTCGTCCATCATTACTTTGGACAATCAGGCTTGGTGTAAAGCTTCCAGAAGAAGTATAGGTATGATCTGTAAATTGGTTATTTGTATTTGTAACTGTTGTACCATCACCAAAATCCCATTTATAACTTAAAGTATCGCCATTACCTGTAAATGGATCATAACTATTTTCTCCCGTGAAACTTACTAGAACTTTATTGTTAGCTTTATCATCTATTCGAGTTAGTAAGCTTCCATTAGCTATTGGTTTATCACTATTGACCTTAGTGACAATAATTGGATCTAAAGTTTTAAATTGCCTATATTTGAAATTGTTTGAATAGGCTATTAATACCGGGTTATAAGTCCCTGGTTGAGCATATTCATGTTCTATAACCGGAATGTCTGAAAATTTACCATTGAAATATTTGTAGTTTTTATAGAACTCATCACCAAAGAACAGGAAGAATGTATATGGTTTATCACCAATATTTAAATTACTGCCATTAGTTTCAATAGTGAAGTTTACTTTTGATTTTCCTAGATAGAGATTGTTTTGTTTGGAACTCAATCTAGCATTGAGGTCTATATTTTGCTCATCGACTTTTACCTCAATAGGATCAAAGAATTTAAATTGTCGATATTGAAAATTGTTTGAATATGCAATTAGTAAAGGCTTATATTTACCGGGCTTTACGTATTCATGGATTATTTGTGGAAATTCTGAATACTTCGCTGTGAATTGTTTATAACTAGTATAGAAATTATCGCCATAGAAGAGAAATATTGTGTAAAGCTGATTCGGATTGGCTTGTGTTGGCTCAATACCTTCAAGAAAAAATGTAACTGAAGACTTACCTGCAAATAAATTCTCCTGTTTTGCAGCAATTTTTAGGTTAAGGTCTGCGTTATTTGTTGTTGGAGTATCTGCTTTTACAGGTAATATAAAGAAAGAAAAAGTTTGATTGAAAAGTAGATAGGCTGTCAAAAGCAGTCGCAATGACCTTTTGAGTAAGCACTTAACTAATGAAAAATTGGCCTCTTTAGTTTTATTAGTGTACTTTACCAATAATCATCCCCCCGCGGTTTTGGTTAATGGTAGATCATCGTTTATAAAAAAAGCAAGATTAATTTCAAAAAAATTTAAGGAACTCTTGCGAAATTTTTAGTGGATGTGAAATACTCAGTTAAACCAGATTCGAATTTTATGGGGGGACCAAGTGAAAATCAAAAATTTTAGTCAGATTCTTTTCAAAGTTAAATTACTTTCGTGCTTATCTATTTTCTCTATGTTCTCGCTGAAAGCTGCGTCAGCAGCTGATTTTATTTCTATTTATACAGTTGTTTTTCATCCTGGCCAAAACCTTGAAGGTAGTTCTTTATTTGAATGGGATTTTAATTCTGATGGAGTTATTGATTCAACTGATGTAGATGGCTCATATGTTTTTCCAGGTCCAGGTACCTATAGTGTGAAGTTAAGTACTACTAGTAATCTTGGAATTAAAAATACAATTAGTCGTAATATTACTATTAGTGAAGGTGTTACTCCTCCACCTCCACCGCCAATACCTTCAAATTGGATGAATGGCTCATGGAAAGGACGTGTCAAGCTTACTATAGCTAGTGGCAAGGTTGATGCAGATTTAACAGATTTTCCTATATATGTAAATCTTGCAGATTTAGGTGCTACTCATAATTTTTGGACTAAGGCAAAAACCGATTGTAGTGATATTCGAGTTACAAAAGCTGATGGTATTACTGAACTACCTAGAGAGATTATTGATTGTAGTATTGCTAATAAAAAAGGTGAATTACATTTCAAAGCTCAAGGTACTTTGAGTAGCTCAGGAAGTAATAATTTCTATATTTACTATGGTAATTCAACGGCTGTGGATTATGCTGCCAATGCAGCTTTGGGAAGAGAAAATGTTTGGGATGCAAATTTTAAAGGTGTTTGGCACATGAACCAAGAACCTGTTTCGACAAATAAAATTGCTGATAGCACGGCTTCTCACGCTGATATGCAACCAACAGGATCTATGGCTAGTTCAGATTCTGTCAATGGCTACATTGGTAAAGCTATTAATTTTAATTCGATAAGCAATACTTACTTAATTTCAACCAATAGTAATTTAAATTTAAGTACTAACTTTACAATATCTGCAATGACTAAGCTTGCTGCTGCGGGTGCAAATGCACGTTCAGTTGTTGATTGGGGTGAGCCAGCTCTTGCAAAGAGAAGAGGCATTTTAATGAGAGATAATGAAACAGTATGTATGACTTTGAATGTTTATAGTGATCAAGGTAGTAATTATATTATGAGCAGTAGTAATTGGACTTATATTACAGGAACTGTTACTAGTGCTAGTGTAGTGGGACTTTATATAAATGGATTGGGAGACAATACCTCTTTTAATCCAAATCCCCCTGCTGCTACATTCAATTATTCTGCAGGTACTAGAATTGGAGCTAATATCAATGGTGGTGAACCTTGGTATGGTGTTATTGATGAAGTTAGAATTTCTAACATTGTAAGATCAGCACCTTGGGTTAAAGCTGAATATTCTAATCTATTTAATTCGGCTAGTTTCTACTCGTTTGCTACAGATGAAAGTATATAATCTACTTCTTCTCTAACATACTAGCCAGCGCTATTTGCTCTTTAAGCCAGAAAGCACAAACTGGATTTATAGTCTTCAAGTTCTCTTTGGCTTGAGCTTTGAGTTTAAGAATTTCATCTTTAGAATGACTCATCAAAAACTTACCGTCTGAATCGCGCATAACTTCAAATTGCTGCCCAATGTCACAACCTAAGATCCAGAAATATTCTTGTGAAAGATTTGCTTTCTCAGTTTCAGTGAGATTTAATTTCTTAGAGTTGAATTTATACATAGTGTAGTATTCATTGTTTACATTCATCTCCATGACTTTCTCAAATACTTCTCTATTAGCTAGTCTGTAAGCAGCTTCCATTGTGATTTGATCTTGAGGTCCCATAAGGATGTAATTTACTTTCAATTCTTCCAGTAGTGCAGGGTTGAAAGAAAGCATTGCTGATTTTCTTGAAATATCATCTGACTTATACATTTGCCCGCCTGGTCCATAGAAGCCGGCAATTTCACTAATGTTGTGACCGTGCTTGAAAGGAATCGTATCTAAACAAACATCTCCACTCTTATGCAGTCTTTGCATATTAGTGATTACTGGTCTAAGTTTAATTGGTACTCCACTTGGTCCTGTGATAATAAACTGGTCTTTTGGAATTACAGATACTATCCCTGGAACTAGCATGATAAGAAGGATTGTGATGCAGCTAATTTTAAATACTCTTGCCAGTAAAGCTGAATTCTTGATCTCCTGTATTTTTGCTAAAGCTAGATTGAAGAAATAAGGTACATGAATACAATTGAAAATTACAAAAGCAATTTTAGTCCAATGCAAAAATCTTGTAGTCTCCACGGGTCTTGGAGTGAATTGCATGCATAGTGGTACTAACATGCTGATAACTGCGCTGGTAAAAAGAATCACTGAGAAATCTAATTTCTTTTTTCTAAGTTGATAAATAACTATTGCAAGTGCAACTAAGCCATCGAAACCAAATTCTCTGAAAGTAACTGTTGAGAATATTGGAGTCTTTGGATGATATGCCGGATGTGCATAGTCAAAGGCATATTGCATGCCTTTTAAATAGTAACTATCATAGAAGTAACTTAGATATGATTTGCCCCAATTGATCCAATATTGTGAAGGTGCAAATACTAGAGCATCAACAGAACCACTATTTGTAGAGCCACCCGTAATAGTTAGAAACTTACCAGCGATTAATGCAATTAAACTGAAAAATATTGCTTTAGTTTCAAGTGATGGAAGATTTTTATTTTTTAGATCAACGATTCCGTGATAAAGCAAAGCCAATCCTAATGCTGCAAAGATTGGATAAAAGAATGCAGGGAAGGTGAAATATAAACCAAAGGCGCAGACTACTATAGCTAAGTAATAATTTTTTCTTTTATAAATAGTTTTCGCTAAAAATATAATTAGTGCAAAAGCAAAGAAGAAAGCGCTGTTCTGTGATGGCAACCTGAGCTGAGAAGTCATATGGCTAACTGAAGTCCATGAAGCAATTAACCACAGTTGAAAGAAAAGAACTTTATCGTTACCAAAGAAATTACCAATTTCTCTTACGAAGAAATCAATACTATTAATAGATGTATAGAAAGTAGCTACTAGTGTGGAAAGCAATGCTAGTGAAGATCTTCTAAGGAAATAACTTACTAGAGCGTATAAAGTAATGATGCAAAGACTTGCATCAAAGAAAATTTGTAGAGTTTGTGAATCCCAAGCGTTTAAGAAAAATAGTCTTTGAAAAATTGCTCCAATTAAGTCCACTCCATAGTGATATGAGGACATGCTCATGTCATAAGTAGAAGGAAATATTGGTGGGTAGATATTATTCTCGGCGATACTTGCTGTGAATGCTATATGAAAGTTATCAGGATTTCCATAGAGAAAATCTCTAAAGCCCATGAGAAATCCAATTAACAAAGCAAAGCCTACTGCTGCATAATCAAATTTATTGAAATCCAAGCGATGGATTTTACTTTTGTGAAGAATGATACTTACTAAAAAAATTACTGCAACTATACAGCTAGTAATTAAAAGATTTTTCACAAGGAAATTTAATAGGTGAACTAATAGCAGATAAATTGAATAGCCTGAGATTAGATTTAAGGCAAAAGCTACAAAGTTCAGCTTCGGTTTCTCTTCCTTATCTGGATCGAAAAAAGAATTAGCGATGTCGCCAAAAAGGTAAACTAAAACTATAAATACAGGATAGAGTAATAACACAAGGTAAATGATATCATCGGGTTATAGGAATGGATTGCTTTCCTCACGCTGCGCTCAGGACAGGCTTACTTCTTCCTCGCATAATTAATATGAACCCGAAGATTCTAATATTCATCCCTATGTATAACTGCGAAAAGCAGATTCCACGGGTACTTGCTAATTTCGATCCAGAAACCCAAAAACTTTTTTCCGAGATTTTAGTAATTGATAACGGTAGTAAAGATAGAAGTCAGGAAGCTGCACAGAGATCTTTAGAAAAACTAACTAATATCAAAACTACTTTAGTACAAAATAACGAAAACTATAGCCTTGGTGGCTCACATAAAGTCGCTTTTAACTATGCTTTGGATAATGGCTTTGATTACTGTGTAGTTTTACATGGTGATGACCAAGGATCTATTCAAGATCTAGTTCCTTATATAAAGACTGGTGAATATAAAGCCTATGATTCTTTTCTGGGATCAAGATTCCATAAGGATTCTAAGTTAGTTCATTATCCTGCTATGCGGAAGTGGGGTAATATTGCTTTGAATTTACTCTGCTCAATCATAACTGGCAATTGGGTTAGCGATATGGGTTCTGGTTTGAATTTATATAGTACTCAGTATCTAAAAAATAAATTCTATCTATATTTCCCAAACAATCTTACTTTCAATGTCTTCTTACTTTTCTATGGTTGTTATGCAAAATCAAAATTTAAATTCTTTCCTTTGGTATGGAAAGAAGAAGACCAAATCAGCAATGCTAAAGTCTTTCAACAAGGATTCCGTATACTTTATCTACTTTTAGAGTATCTTTTCACGCGCAAAGAGCTTTTCTCGGGTGCTGAAAACGAATGGTCTAGAATTAATTATGGATATAAGGTTATTTACTCTAACTCATGATTAACCGTAAATTACAATTCAGAATTTTCCTTGGACTCTTTGCGTTCTTTGCATTTGGTTATACTTTACAAAATTTTGACTTATTGCAAAAGGCTGCTACTTCTTTCTTGGCAATTATTGGTGCTCTTTTGTATATAGTTTCTCAGTTAGTTAGAGCTATTAGGTTACGTTTCATGATTGCAAGTGCTGATTTTAAAACCAAAGATGCAATTTTCACTCAATTTGGTTCAGTCTCCTTAGGAAATTTCCTGGTGCCTTTTGCTAAAGATTTACTTGCTTGCTATTTGTTTTTCTTGGCAAACAAAGAAGAGATTTCTAAGATTATAATTTCGCTTCTTTATATTAGGTTCTTTGACTTCTTGGTAATAAGTCCTTTGCTTTTTGTTTGGGTACTTTCTGGATCTGCAGAGAGCCAGGGTATTGCATTTGCAGTAGTTGCCTTTATGTTAGGTATTTTTGTTTTGCTTTTAATGCTTCCAAGTTTATCGAAGCTGCTAATTGATTTCTTGATTAAGTACTCGCATAATAGCCAATCACTATTTCTGATTAAATTTATTTCGGGTTTTCAGAAAGTTTACTCAGAAATGCATCTCAATAAAATTGACAAGATCTTTATTATTTTCTTGTTTACTATAGCCTCATGGTCTATTGAATTGTGTGCAGTACATTTAGTGAGTTTCCTTTTCAATAATGTAAGTTGGGGTAATAGCTATTATTCAGTAATCGCCAATGTATTAACCAATATTCCTTTTGTTGCGACATATAATCATAATCCTGCTATTTACACAGTTCCATACGTGGTTTTGATCCTTGTTAGTTTAGTGTTTTTGTTTATCTATGGGAATGATATAAAAGGTAAGTCTTCATAATGTATCTAATTTTCAATACGCAAATTCAAGACGGCTCATTCCTAAAATCACAATTAGGAATTAATGATTATTCTCAACTCTATATTGGCAAGCAAACTTTAATTCAAGATCTTAAATCAAGAATTCCATCTTTTGCTGATGTGCAAATTCTTTTTTGTAATAAACCTATCAAAACTTTTTATGATATGGCGGTTCTTTTTGATAAGCATTTGCTTAATTATCATCAATTAGATCCTAATGCTGATATTCTCTATTACGATTTAAATCTTTTCCCGCGTGATTTTGAATTATTCAATAATGTAATTCTTAAATCTCAGTACAGTGATGATTTAGTAAGTTTCTTTGAGAAAGATGCAGAGGGTAAAAAATCCCTATTGCCACTTTTCAAAGTTAAAACCAAAGATCTAAATAAACATAGTAATAATGAACAAGCAATCAGCATTGTAATGCATCATCAGCTTGAAATAGATCTTTCAAAGCTTTTCATTAAGCTTGATTCAACCCAAAGCTTACTTGAATTATTTTCCAATAATTTTGAACCTAGATTCTTTAATCACATTAAAAGTGAACAAAATTACTTTCTAAAGTCGTCTTCAAAAGCGGATAAAATGCAAGCTGAGTTTAATTTCTTAGCTAATATTCCAGCTGAACTTAGATCATATTTCCCTCAAGTGGGAGAATTTAAAAATGAAACTAAGACTGCTTCATATCAGGTGGAAAAAGTATTTATGCTTGATTTGAGCAAGCAGCTAATTAATAAAGTCCTCAATAATGAAACTACTGTGGATGCTTTGCTTGAGCGCTTGAAGTCATATTTAAATTTGTGTCCAAGCCAAAAGCTCTCTAAAGAAGCTTACCAAGAGTCTTTTAGAAAAGAGATCCTTGATAAAAATCAAAAACGTTTTGCTGAATTGGAAGCTCTTCCAATTATTGATAAATTGAACCATCTTGCAGCTTTACGTGGTTATGAATCAGCAGAAAAGGTTTTTACTGCTATCAATAATGCTTTAGAAGAGCATTTGAAAAATAACAATGAGGATAAATTGTATTTTTCTCATGGTGATTTATGTTTTTCGAATATATTATTTGACAAGAATACTTCTGCAATTAAATTCATTGACCCTAAAGGATTTAACACTAATATCAATGAAACATTTAGAACTTTTTACTATGACTTAGCTAAATTAAGCCATTCCTTCATTGGACTATATGACTTGATAATTTATGATCTTGTTGATATTCAAGTAGATGCTAAGGGAGATATAAGTCTGCAATACCAAATTGATCCTGCTTATAGAGAGCTACTAAGAACTAAGTTTGAACAATTTATTAAGGCGCTTAAACTTGACTATAATTTGGTGAGATTAATTGAGGCATCTTTGTTTATGTCTATGATTCCTTTACACCAAGACATTCCTAAGAAAATGCTGGCACAATTCTTGCAAGCTATTGATTCATTTGAGTCGGCTTCCCATCCTGAGCACGCGAAGCGTGCATAACAAGACCCGCCTTACTTATACGTTAAATAAATTTCAAATACTCTCTTGAACTAAGGGTCGCCCTGTTTGCGTCGCTTCCGAGCGGCGGAGCTGGGAGGAGCGTAAGCAATAGGGAGTGAGAGAGGGTATTTGAAATTTATTATTACCTGTATAATAGCCAATGATGCCGGTAAATTACGTTATTTGTGCTGCAGGGCAAGGTTCTAGGTTTGAGAAACAATTCCCTGGAATCCCTAAGCCACTAATAAAACTAAATGGAAGATATTTAATTGATTGGTCTTTGGATTCTTTGCCAATTTTTGCCGATGATACTTTGATTCTGATTACCCAAAAAAGCCATGCAGTTAAAGCCAGGCTCTATGAACATATAAAAAACCGTTTTGCTTTTAATAAAGTCGAGTGGCTTGAAATCGATGGGCTTACTAGTGGTCAATTAGAAACAGCTCTACTTGCAAAGAAGCTTTATGATAAACATTCTTCACTAGGCATCTTTAACTGCGACACATTCTTCCAAAGCAAGACTTTACTTGATTTGATAAATAATCCTGCAATTGAAGGAATTATTCCTTGTGCAAAAGAGAAAGGTGATTCCTGGTCTTTTTGTAAAGTTGATAAAGAAGATAATGTAATTGATATTACAGAGAAAGATCGAATCTCTGACTTGGTTTCAGTGGGTTTATATTTCTTTAGAGATTTATCTAAATTTATTAAGCTTGCAGAAGACTATCTTAAGAAACAAACTAATGCAGAAGCCTATGTTGCCCCTTTCTATAAAGAATATTTAGCTCAAGGGTTGAAGCTTGTAGTAGATAGAGTTTCCTTATTTAAACCTATGGGCACTGTGGAGCAGATTCAAGATTATTGGGAACTTGATATTGAAGATGTAATTAAAGAGAATTTCAAAAAAGTTTTAGTAGTGGACTTAGACAATACAATTACGCTGGAAGATCCAGCGCATGCTTATTCAGAAAAAAGACCAAATCTTGCGATTATTAATAAGCTGAAAGCCTATAAGTCAGTGGGTTACGAGATTATTCTTTATACTGCAAGAAGAATGAAAACTTTTGATAGAGATGAATCTAAGGTTGTTGCTCAAATCTCGGGGATCACTCTTGATTGGCTTAAGCAGCATGATGTGCCTTTTGATGGAATTAAATTTGGCAAACCTTTTGCTGAAAATGGTTTCTATATAGATGATAGAGCTATTAGACCAGATGAATTTTTAAAATTGACTGTAGCTGAAATAAATAAACTAATTAGTCATAGTGAATAAGGAAAATTTTATGTCAAAAGTTATAGATACTCTTAAGCAACATTATTTAATTCTGATTGCAACTCTAATCCTCTCTGTGATTAGGTTTACTTCTGGTGTGCCAATTTTACTGTTGGCAGATTCACCTAAATATACAGTTCCAGATCCAGTTATTCAAAATCATAATTTAAATGCCATTTGGATATCTGTAAATTTCAGTCTTTTTGAAAGAGTTTTAAATTACTTTATTCAAATTGCAAATAATAATGATCTGACGCTTTCAATTGTTCTAAATAAAGTTTCTGTCATTCTTGCTACTTTACTTTTCTATTTGATAGTGTATCGCTGCACTAACAGAAAATATTTGTCTTTGGTGCTTTCCTTGGTTTTTTCATTAAATCCTGCACTCCTGTATATTGAACAGGTAATAATGCCAGAGGCATTTTATATATTCTTTGTGCTTATCATAGTCGCATTAATACAAGAGATATTTATTATCAAAGATATTAATTTATCTAAAACCCTAATACTGAGCGGGATTACTGGTTTAGTTGCTGGTATAGCTAGTTTAACTAAGCAAACAGCAGATAATTGGATCTTGGCTATAACTCTTGTACTGCTTTTTGTAGGTATTTATGAGTTATATAAAAGTAAGAGAAAAAAATATGTACTTATTGCCGTCTCGATCATTTTATTCTGTACTAGCTTAATTCCAAAGTTACCAGTCTATTGGGAGAACTATAAGAATTTTGGACAGCTAGATATGTCTTTGAATAGAACTATTGATTCGGCAAGAGGTGTTCTACTTTGGTCTTTAACTGAAGAAATGGTTTATGATAATCCGCCTACATCCTATCCATGGCTAACTCAAATGATTATTCAAGTAGCAGAAGACATTAAAACCAATTTTGTGATTAATGACAAAAATTCAAACTCGAGTCCTTTCTATATGGCGATTTCTAGAATTAATGTACTTGGTCGAGAAGGTCAATTACCTAATCCTCAAACCGGCGCAAGAATTAGCATTACTGAGTGGGGTGATATCTGTTCGAAATATTGGTTTGACTTAAGTTTTTATCAACCAACTAAATTATTGAAAAGAATTTTTCAAACTTCTTTTGTAAATATGTTCTTTAAGGAAGATCTTGGATTGTTTATTTTTGAAAATTCAATGAGACCTCAAGTTAATTTCCAAACTATTCAATATACTAAAATTCCTTTTTCATTTAAAGAGCAATTTGATCCAAAGCTTTTTGGTTACAGACCTGAATTAATTTCTATTCCAAGTACTGAAGTTTCTAAAGTGCATAGCTTTAATAGTTACTTTAAATTAAATTCAAACTCAAATGATTATTTTATAATGGTTAATCAAGAGCTTCCTTATGCTTTTAGAATCCCTGTTACTAGTTTTTCAGTATGGTGGCAAAAACTCTGGACTTGGTTCCCTTGGATCTATCTTATTGGACCAATATTTGTTGCAGCTTTAATTACTTATTTATTTAAAAGAAGATTTAAGCTCTTCGATTTATTTATTTTGGGATCTTGCGCTTACTATACTTTATTACCGCTCCTCTTCTCCCTTGCAGAAGCTAGATATAGACTGCAGTTTATACACTTTATGCTGATTTTTATTGCTATTAGTTTTGCAAGGCGCCATAATAAAGATGATGCTTCTTAGTTTATTGCTATTTATTGTTTTCTTTACTACACTAATCTTTTTTGGTGAAATTTTTGTAAGGAAAATCCTGCTAAGTAGTAATAGATCATTTAGTTTTTATGAACGTTTGCCAATGGATTTTCTTTTTGGTCTTGCTACGCATATAGCTCTTGCTCATTTCGTTGCCTTTATTAGTAATAGTTATAAACTAAGTGCTTTTATTAGCTTTGCTTTGATTGCTAGTTATTTGCTTTATGTGATTCTTACTAAAAAATTTAATCCAAGAGAATTTTTTATAGAAGCTAATAAGACGACTTTTATTCTTACTGTAGGTACTCTTCTAATAAGCATTCTCTGTGGTATTCGAGGACATTTAACTGACTCTGACAATACTCATATAGCTTGGATGAGTTCTATTGTTAGAAATAATTTTTATCCACCAAGCATTCCTGTTGAGAAAGATTACTTCTTGACTTTCTATCATTATGGAATTGATTTAATTGGTTCTAGTATTTATTCAATAACGGGTTTAATGCCTTGGGATACTATAAGTTTCCAAGTAGCAATTGGCGCTTTCTTGGTTATATCCTCAGTTTTTTGCTTCAGTGGTTTATTTCTTTTGAAACTTTCTAATAGGCTTATTGCTACATTTATAATTTGTTTTTTTACTTGCACTACCGCTATAGAATTTTTCTATAAATTCCTGCCTCAGCTTTCACAAATGGGTGGAATCTATGAATTCCTTCATCACTGGCAGAATGCGGCTTTGCCGGCAGTGGGTAATGTTCCATATTTCCTGGTATTAGTTTCTCAGAGCATGGGGCTTTCATCGCTTCTAATGATTTTAGTTTTGGTTTATATCTCTCAAAGCAACAGCTATAAGCAAAATTATTTAATCTATAGTGCTGTGGCTTTACTGTCGTTTACTGCATATTTTTGCTATGCGGCTTTCTGGTATCCCACATTCCTTGGGCTTGCTGGATATTTATTCCTGAAAAATACTCGGCATCCTGCAAAACGAAGTTTTGCTAGTGATGCCGCTCAACAAAAATTTTTAAAATGGACTAATTTCCTCAATCCAATTTTTATTCTTGTAAGTCTATTCATTGGTAAATTAATGACCTTACAATTCAGCTCTACAAGCTTTAATGGTGTTGAAGCAATGATTATTCAACCCTCTTTATATTGGGATCATTTTGCGATGAATTTCCTTGGCTACTTTGATTTCCAGGTTGATAATTATATGGTTAAGCCAATTACTGACTTCGTTTCAGGCAAGACAATTTTCTCTGTGCATCTTCTTTCTATGACAACAATGCGTAATTTTGGTTTCGTTTTTATATTTGCTACTTTGGTTGCAATTTATAAACTAGTTATGAAACAAAAAAATTATTTATTTGTCCTGTACCTAAGTGCAATACCAGCTCTTGTAGTTCCTTTTATAGTTAGATTCGTTTTGAAACCAACGGAAACATATAGATTCCCTTCCTGGGCAGTAGTTTGTTTGGTGATCTTCTCTGTGATTTCAATCCTAAGTTTTATTGAAGCTGAAAATAATTTGATTTATAAACTGTCTAGAAATATTTTTGTGAAAATTATAGTCATATTTCATATTCTGCTTTTGACAGCTCCTGGTGTTGTTGCGATATTGCCGAATTTTAGTTATATAAAATATACCTTAGATGATTTACTCGATGAAAATGAAAAGGCTTTAGTTAAAGAGTTGATGAAGTATCAGCACTCGGGTGATATTGCTTTGACTGATAAGATTTTTTATTCTTATTGTGAAATTGTTTCTGTGGCTGGTTTCTATGGAGTTGGTGGGCAGATGTATAAGCCTGATATGGAAACAAGAAAAACTGCATTATTCCTCTTAAATCCCCTTTTACTTGAAGAGCTTAATGTCAAATATGTTTTGATTTATAAGGATGATGTATTAAGTCCAATTGCAATTAATCGTTTAAGTGACCCAGCTTTGTTCTCTGAAATAATTGATATTCATCAAGTTCATCCTGATTATAGATTCTTTGCTTTCAATGGTTCTAAGCAATATAATCCCGAAGAAATAGCTTCTATGCAGTCTGAATATAAATGGATTTTAGGTACCAAATTTGGTCCAGGATTTAGCTATGTAACTAATAATAATCAATTGGTTACAGCTCAGACTAAACAAGAGCTGAAACCTGCATTGGGATATTTTAGAACAGAGATTGCTAAGCAAAATAAAGTTGCAGCGGTTTGGCTGTCAACGCAAGCTGTTCATCAATAGTGTCATCCTGAGCATGCGTAAGGATCCAGGAGGCACTGGGTCCCCAATCCTTTCTGGATTGAGGATGACGAGCATTATATACTCGGCTTAAACTCATCAAACCACAATTGAAAACTAATTAAAGTCCAAAGTAATTTTCTGTTATTAGATTTTTGCTCTAAATGCTCATCAATAAGTTTTTTAATTCCCTTGTATTCAAAAATTCCTTGAGACTTTAATCTACTCTCTGAAAGTAGGTCTAGCATTGGCTCTTTGAGATCTTCCCTGAGCCATTGAGTGATTGGAATACCAAAACCTTTTTTCTGTCTATAAACAATATCTTTTGGTAAATATTTAGCAGCAAGGTTTTTAAGAATATATTTTGTTGTTAAAGTTTTTAATTTAAATCTTTCTGGTAGTACTGTTACGTATTCAACCAAACGGTGATCTAAGAAAGGAGCCCTTATCTCAAGTGAGTTTTGCATTGCAGCTCTATCACTTTTAATAAGAATGTCATCCATTAGATAAAGTTTTTGGCTTAAGTAAAGTAATCTATCGATTTCAGAATTAATATTAGTTCTTGAAAGATAGCGATTAATATCTTCGTAAGTTAATTGCCCAAGAATTTTACGCCCAAAGTCACTGTTGAGAATTTCTTTTTTCTCGGTATCTAGGAAACCTCCCATCCATCTAAAGAAGCGGATTTCACTAGCTACACCTGCTCCACGGAAGAATTGTTTTAGTTTGAAATCTAATGCCACATTTTTATTAGAAATTGGAATGATAGAGCCTTGAGCTTTGATTAAAGTATTAGTTAATAAGCTTCTAATTTCATAAGGAATGATGTTATAGATTTGCACGAGCTTATTTGCACTATAAGTCGGATAGCCGGCAAACATCTCATCTGAACCATCACCACCAATTGCTGTTTTTACATGTTGTGAAGTCATCTTTGAAAGAAAGTATGTTGGCACTATTGATGGATCTGCCATTGGTTCATCCATAATTTGACCAAGCTTGCCGAAAATAGAAAGCATGTCTTTAGAACTTAATGTTAGGGAATTGTGATCTAGGTCAAAGTCACTCACCATACGCTTTATATAGCTTGATTCGTCGTAACTCGCTTCTTCGAAATATACAGAAAAACTCTTGACTCTTTGATTATTAGGTTTAACTTTTGCTGCCATTGCAGTCATTAAGCTTGAGTCTATGCCACCACTCAGGAGTACTCCCACAGGTACATCAGCTTGCAATCTTATGCGCACAGAATCCAAAAGAATGTTTTCTATTTCTTCAACGGCTTGTTCTTCATGATCTACAGTATTACTCTCAAATGATTTGTAATAAGGATGATTCCAATAAAATTTCTTTTGTACTTCATCATGAGAAACTGTAATGATTTCTCCTGCTTCAACTTTCCATACTTGGTCAAACATCGTAAATGGGGTTGGAGTATATTCGTAAGTTAGATATTTATTCAAACCCTCTGTTGATAACTGTTTTGAGCACTGGGGATGTTTTACGATTGCCTTTAATTCAGAAGCAAAAATTATTTCGCCATTTTTGATTTGATAGTAAAGAGGTTTTTCTCCCATGCGATCACGACTCAGAATCAAGAGTTCTTTCTCTGAATCCCATAAAGCAAAAGCAAACATGCCATTAAGATGTTTTACAAAATCAAGATCATATTTTCTATAGAGATTGAGGATTACTTCTGTATCCGATTTGGTTCTGAAGCTATATCCTTGTCTTAATAAACTTTCTTTGAGTTCTAAGTAGTTATAGATTTCACCATTGAAAACAATTGTGAGCTTGCCATCTTGGCTATGCATTGGTTGCTGCCCATCACTTAAACCAACAATACTTAATCTACGATGTCCAAAATTGATCTTTTCGTGAATATAGTAACCGTCTTCATCGGGTCCACGATGTGCAATAGCGTCGCACATATTATGCAAAACTTTTTCTCTATCATAGTTAACGTCCTTAAAAGAACTAAATCCGGCTATGCCACACATCTTCTTTGATATTAAAGCATGTGGAAGCTGCCTTATGATTTTTAGTTAAAATAATATTCCAAACTCGCCGATCTTCATCCTTTTGGATACTATTTTCATCCTTTTGACTTTTGCATAATGATTTAGAATGTACTTTATGGTTACAAATACTGAAGCAAAACAAGACTTTCAATTTTTAGCAAAAAAATCAGAGCTCAAGAAAGATGGTCAATTAACTAAATGGGTTAATGATCATGACATTTTACTTTATGAGCTTAATGGTGAATTAAAGGCGATTAGCAATATATGTCCGCATTTTGGTGGTCCAGTTGGTTACCATAAAGCTGAGGATGGTACCTTTACTTGTCTATGGCACAATTGGGAATTTTCATGTGATGACGGTTCTTGCAAGACAAATCCTGGTATGGCTTTAAGGCAATATGCTTTAAAAATTGAAGGCGAAAATATTTACGTTGATTTATTAGGATAATTTTTATGAAAAAAGATAAAGACAATTTACATACAATGACTCTCAAGATGGTGAGAGAACAAGACTGTCCAAAGGAAGTCGTAATGTGGAATTACTATGACCATGAGCATTTACTCGGTACTCACTACAAACTGTATCGAGGTGCAAGAGTACTTGCAGAAAGAGATGATTGGGCATTAGTTTATAGAAGATCAAAGGTCCCTATTGTGCCTTTCCAAAATCAGGGTATTGGTTTCCAGTATATGGATGGCAATATTATGAAGACTTTCCATTTGGATTCGGTTGGACTTTTGCTAGAAATGGAAGTTCATTTCCATGATTTACCTAACAATCGTTCTCAGATGGAAGTGATTTATAATATCCGTATACCTAAGTGGCTTGCTTTTGTTGAACCCTTGTTTAAAATGGTCTTCACCAGCTGGTTTAAAGGTGCATGGGCAGAAGACGTACCTATGAGAAATCGTAGATGG
>CAYQSL010000010.1:0-21529 GCA_964420165.1 uncultured Gammaproteobacteria bacterium
CACACCTACCAAAAAAGACACCCACAGGTGTCTTTTTTGGTAGTTTTATTTAAGAATGCTGCTTCACGCGCTACTTGCGTCGTACCATCTACTTTAGTAACTCTCAAATCTGTACCATTAGCACTTGCATATGTATAGAAACTAGTTCCACTTAAACTATTGAGATTAATATAAACTGGGAAGTTCGTTAAATCACCATTTACATAACTATGATTAACAGTGGCTTTAATACGATAATGCCAATCACCATTAAACCAAACACCAATACCAGTTGTAGTAAAGTTCCAACTACTTGTGTCGCTAATTCCGGCATAACTGGTTCCTGCAGTATCATCAAAAGCACTGGCATCAACTTGCACATAGTAACCATTTCCTTGAACAAGATCACTTGGTGGATTGATGGTAATTTGGCTAGTACCATTACCAGTGACAGCACCACTAGTTACTGGTATAGCCTCAACTAAAGTATTTCCAGCAGTTTTCTTGATGTAGATATTGCCTGTTTGAATGTCAATTTTACGATCAAAATTTATTACAAGATTGGCATCAACAGGAACTCCCATAGAGCCATCTGCAGGAGAGAAACTAAATGCAGCAACCGTGCCTACAGTACTTTGGGCAGATAAAGAATAGAAAGTACTTGGTGAACTCTGGTTATTGTATTCAGTTTTAATCCAGTTAGCATCACGGGTTATAGAAGAAACTCTAATTTCATCAGTACTACCTACAGTATAAGCACCTGAATAAACGTTATCATAACCAATTCTTACACTAACACCACTTAAACTTCCGCTATTTGCAGCAACGGTTCCACTGAATGACAATGTTTGTGCAGTCGAATCAGCATAGAGATTCAATCTAGTTGCATTAGTACTGAGATTACCGTTATAGACCATAGCTAAATGATGCCAATTTGCATCATTAGTAGGAGAACTATAACCATAACCCCAAGAACTAGAAGTAGAAAGGAAAGCTTGTTCATTACCAGTGTAATATCCAAACATAAGGTTATTAGTTGCATTGGACATCTTATGTAACAGAGTCACTATCTGTCCCGTAGAGGCTCTTTTACCCCAACCAGTAATAGAATATTTAGTCGCAGAATTTAATTCGGTAACATCACCACAAAGTAAATAATCATTAGAACCATCAAAGCTAGTACCATTTCCAGCTAAACCAACCGCACCCGCGACCCTATTTGAAGCAAGCATACTTCCATAACTTGTACAGTTATACGAGCTTGACGCACTATTATAAAGAGTTGCTGCACTAGCAGGACTTTCGTTCAAGTGCCAAACTGCTACATAACCAGCTGGTGTCCAAGTATTGTATTTGCCATACGTATCTGTAGCTAGTGGTTGAGTAGCACTAGTATTATTGTAGTAAAGATAGAAAATACCATTTGAAGAATTGGTAAGAGTACCATTAGCCACAAAGTGAAGCTCACCAGCATTAGCAGTTCTATTTAGAAACACTAAATCACGTGCTACTTGCGTAGTACCATCTGACTTAGTAATTCTTAGATCTGCACCATTGGCAAGACTATTAGTAGTAAAGCTTGCTGGCATACCATTTAGATTGACATAGATAGGGAAGTTTTGCACATTACCATTGACTTGAGATTTATTAATTTCAAGCTTGATTCTGTTTGTCCATAAACCACCTGTAAGCCAGTCTTCAGGGAAAAGCTGACTAGTAGTGAAATTCCAAGTTGTAGTATTTGCGATACCTGGATAACCATTTAAAGTAGGATCTTTAAATGCATTAGCATCTATTTGAATATAGATACCATTACTAACCGGAAGATTCGCAACTGGATTAATAGTAGCTACTTGACCGTTACCCGAGATAGTAACTCTTCCACCACTGACGCTAATAGTTTCTAGAAGGGAATTGTCTGAAGATTTTTTGATATAAATATTACCGCTTTGCAAAGTAACATATTCATCAAAATTAATAACTAAATTAGCACTAGGAGAGACGTACGTACCATTATCTACTGGTGAGAAGCTCGCGACCGCTGGATTCCCTTTCTTGTTACTAGCACCAATATAGTAGAAAGTACTTGGTGAATTTAAATTATAGTATTCGGTCTTAGTCCAGTCAGGCGTGCGCGTCACCGATGACAAACGAACTTCATCCCAATAACCATTAGCATAAGTGCCATAACCTAAAACTCCAGTAGCATCATAAATATAACCAATTCTAAAAGCGTAATTAAAACTACTCGGAGTACTGGTTGAGACTGTGCCTGGATAAGTTGAAGTAACAGCTGTACTGTCTATGTAAGTTAATAATTTCGTTGCGTTAGTAGCAGCGCTACCATTAAACATCCAGCCAACATAATGCCAGTTAGTATCATTACTAGCACTATATCCTCCTGTATTAGGAGTGTTAACAACTGAGTAAAGATTTCCACCACTATGCGCAACAGTGCCTAACATATTGCCAGGAGTATAGGATGCTCCCATCGTAACATTTACAGAAGCACTTCTACGCTTCAGCCAACCTGAAAGGCTCAATCTATTTTTACTTTGTATTGCTGTTGTGATATTACAATCAACGTAATCATTACTACCATCAAAATCCAAAGCATAGTTTACCTTACCTGCAACCAAGTCAGCACTATTCATACTACCAGTCTGAGTACAATCGTAATTATTAGAAGTACTATCGTAAGTTTTGACTGAAGGATCAGTATTAAAGTGCCAGACACCAATGTAGCCAGTTGACCAAACTCTTTCTTTAGCATAACTACCATTAGCAGTAGGTTCTGAAGCCCCAGCGTTACCATAATAGATATAGAAATCTTCATCAAGAAGACCAGACATAGAACCATTTGCAACGAAGTACATTTCACCAGCATTAGAAGTTGCATTAAACGAAGCAACTTCTCTTGCAACTTCACTAGTACCATCTATTTTAGTAACTCTAATATCAGAACCATCATTCTTAGTTAAATTAAAGAAGTTCTTAAATGATAAATGCGAAAGATCTACATAAATCGGGAAGTTAGTCAAAGAACTACCATTCACATAAAGATTATTTGTAGAGATTTTAGTACGATATAACCAACTACCATTAAACCAAGCTCCCTCTGTACGAGTAGTGAAATTCCAAGTAGTTGTATCAGCGATACCAGCAAAAGCATTACCTGCCAAGTCTTTAATTGCATTGCTATCTATTTGAATATAGTAACCATTGTTACTCATCAAATCATTAATATCAACGGTTAAAGTAGCAGTACCATTACCAGTGACCGAACCAGAAGTAGCAGAAATAGTCTGCACTGTAGAGTTATCAGAAGTTTTCTTGATATAAATATTCGCACCAGTTTGAGTATCTACATAGTCACTAAAATTCATAACCAAACTAACATTCAGTCTTTGACCCGTAGAATTATCTGCTGGAGTAGTAGTAGTAAGCAGAACAGGTGGCTTAATATCAGTTGGAACTGCTTCAATTGCAGCAAAACTATAGAAAGTAGCAGGTGAATTTAAGTTATTGTATTCAGTGATTGCCCAAGCACGAGAACGACCAACTGTTGATAAACGAACTTCGTCCCAGTAACCAGTACTAGTTAAACTACTGTTATAAAGAAAGCCAAGTCCTATTGTAAATGGACTGCTTATAGTTCCAGATGTAGTTGCAGGAATTTGATTTATATAGGAGAGAGAATTTTGTGCACCATCTAAATAAATTTTCAACCTCGTGGTGCTATTACTGAAAGTACCATCATAAGATGAAAAAAGATGATGCCAATTTGTATCATTGGAGCTAAAAGTACCTTCCTGCCCGCTATTCGTCACACTCATACCTAGAGTGCTAGTTAAAGCACCAATAGAAGGTACATTATTTTGATTTCCAACTCCCATATTAGCGGAGCTTCTTGAACGTTTCATCCAGCCAGAAAGACTAACTGCCGATCTACTTTGTAATGCTGTTATAGTAGAGCCACAAGCAATATATTGAGATTGGGCACCATTGAAAAGCAAAGCATAGTTTACTTTACCTGCAACTAAATTATTGCCATTAAGTCCACCATAGATTGAAGTACAGTCATAGTTATTAGAAGTACTGTCATTATAATTATTTGGATTTAAGTGCCAGACACCTAGATATCCTGTTGACCAAACTCGCTCTTTTGCATAAGTACCATTAGCAGTAGGTTCTGTAGTCATTATTGGATTACCATAATAAATATAGAAAGAATCTGCGTAAGTTTTTGAGAGGGTTCCATTAGCTACGAAGTATAATTCACCTGCATTACCAGTAGTATTGATATAAGCTACTTCACGTGCAACTTCGCTAATACCATCAGCTTTAGTAACTCTAATATCTGTACCATTAGTTCTTAGATAATCAAAGAAACTAGTAGCATTAAGTCCATTAAGATTTATATAAACAGGATAGTTTGTTAGATCACCATTTACTTTAGTTGGATCTATAGTAACTTTCACACGATAGTGCCAATCACCGTTATACCAAGCACCAAGGCTTTGAGTAGTGAAGTTCCAACTAGTAGTATTAGAGATACCAGCATAGGCATTACCTGATAAATCTTTAATTGCCGTGTTTTGAATTTGCACATAATAGCCATTATTAACATTCAGATCGTTAAGATCGACGGTTAATGTAGTAGTACCATTACCAGTAACCGATCCTGAATTTGCTGCAATAGTTTGAATGGTTGCATTATTAGAAGTTTTCTTAATTATAATATTGCCACTTTGAGTATCAATATATTCACTGAAAACCATTGTGAGATTGGTATTGTATCTAACACCTGTAGAATTATCTGCTGGTGTTCTACTAATTAATGTTGGAGCCTTAGTTTCAACAGCAGTTTCATAAGTTAATGCATAGAAAGTTTGCGGAGAACTTAAGTTGTTATATTCTGTCTTAGCCCAATCAGGAGAGCGAGCCACTGATGACAAACGAACTTCATCTGCATAATATGCATAAGTACCAGAAGCAGCAGGAGTACCATACTGAGCACCAGCATCAAAGTAACTAGAATCAGAAGCAGTAGTACTTGGAATAGAACCAGCAAAAGTTAAAGTTTGAGCAGAACCATCAAAGTAAGTTCTTAGCTTTGTTGCATTAGAGGCTTGTGAACCATTGTAAAGCATATTAATATGATGCCAATTCGTGTCATTAGAACTAAAAGTTGCACGACTACCATTTACAGTAGTAGCAATAGATCCATTGATTGCAAAAATACCCAGTCTTTGATAGGGAGCAGGACTACTACGAGTTGCTCCAACTGCGGCATATTTACCAACACTCTTACGTTTCAACCAAGTTGAAAGGCTCAGTTTTGTTTTTGATATTGCAGGAGTTGGACTAAATCTGACATAGTCACCATAACCACTACCATTCAAATCCATTGCGAAATTTACTGGACCTATAACTAAATCATCAACAATTCCACGTTGTTCAGTAGTATCCATATTATTCGAGGTACTGTCATCACCTACTTTCTCTGGATTAAAATGCCAAACACCAAAATAATTAACCCAAGTACTTTCTTTTGCGTAAGTACCATTAACAGTAGGTTCTGTCAATAAAGGGTTACCGTAATAAATATAGAAGTAATCTTGATAAGTATGAGAAAGAGTACCATTAGCTACGAAATATAATTCACCAGTTCTGTTAACTTTATCAACATATGCTACTTCACGCGCTACTTGAGAAGTGCCATCAAGCTTAGTAACCCTAATATCACTACCATTAGCATTTAGATAACTAAAGAAACTAGCAGGCATACCATTGAGATTTACATAGACTGGATAATTAGTAAGATCGCCATTTACTTTAGCTGGATCTATTGCAACTTTCACACGATAATGCCAATCCCCGTTATACCAAGCACCAAGAGTTTGAGTAGTAAAATTCCAAGAACTCGTATTAGAAATACCTGCATAAGCATTACCAGCCAAATCTTTAATTGCAGTATTTTGGATTTGAATATAGTAACCATTGTTACTCATCAAATCATTCAGCTCTACGGTTAAAGTCGTAGTTCCATTACCCGTCACCGAAACAGAGTTAGCTTTGAGAGTTTGCACAGTAGAATTATCAGAAGATTTCTTGATATAAATATTGCCACTTTGAGTATCCACATACTCAGTAAAAGCCATTGTTAGGTTCGTGTTATACCTTACACCTGTGGAATTATCAACAGGCGTCAAACTATATATAGTAGGAGCCTTAGTATCATTAGCAGTTTCAACAGAAAGCGTGGAGAAAGTCTGCGATGAATTTAAGTTATTGTATTCAGTTTTAGTCCAATTAGGCGTGCGAGTTACCGATGACAAACGGACTTCGTCGTAATAAGCATTACTGTAACGCCAACCACCAATATATCCAATACCCATATAGAATGGATACTGCCAAGTAGCAGTATAAGTAGTATTTTGGATCGCACTATTGTAACTTAAAGTTTGTGATGAACCATCTAAGTATGATCTGAGTTTTCCAGTATTGCCAGAAGCCGTACCATTATAGAGCATAGATAAATGATGCCAATTAGTATCATTAGAAGTATAAGATCCATAATCATTAGTACTGTAGCCGGCATATGTCAGCATTGAAGCAGAATTAGGTGAAGTAAAGCCAAAGAAATTTGATCCAATACCAGTTCCACCTAATGCAAAGTTAGCAGAGGCTGATCTTCGTTTTATCCAAGCAGAAAGACTTAATTTAGTCTCGTTTGCCATTGCTGCTTCTGGAACAGTAGTAGCTACATATTGCGACTGAGTACCATTGAAAAGCAATGCGTAATTGATCTTACCGGCTACAAGAGCATTACCATTCATTCCACCAGTTTGAGTACCATCATAATTATTAGAAGTACTATCATAAGTTTTTACTGATGGATCTGTTGCAAAGTGCCAAACACCGAGATAGCTATTAACCCAAACACTTTCCTTAGCATAAACACCATTAGCACTAGGTTCCGTAGCTAATACTGGATTATTGTAATAAATGTAGTAAGTACCATTATAGGTTGCTGATAATGCATTCGTACCATTCGCCAGGAAATATAGTTCACCAGTTCTTGCAACATTGTTGGTATACACTACCTCACGAGCTACTTGAGTAGTACCATCAATCTTAGTAACTCTTAAATCACTGCCGTTGGTATTAATATTACTAAAGAAATTAGTTCCATTCAATAAAGCTAAATTTAGATAGACTGGGAAATTACTCAAGTCACCATTAACATAATTATGAACGGTATTAACTTTTACGCGATAATGCCAGTCGCCATTAAACCAATTACCCACTGCTTGAGTAGTGAAATTCCAAGTAGTTGTATTGTTAATGCCAGCATAGCTATTACCAGCAAGGTCTTTTATAGCGCCACTTTGTATTTGAACATAGTAGCCATTATTACCCATGAAATCATTTACATTAACTGTCAGCACATTAGTACCATTACCGGTTACAGCACTAGAATTAATTGCAACTGTTTGTACGGTTGAATTGTCTGAGGATTTTTTGATATAAATATTACCTGTCTGAATATCAACCACTTCAGTAAAAGTCATAGTTAAATTCGTATTGAATCTAGCACCAGTAGAATTATCAGCAGGATCAACACCAAACAAAGTCGGTGCTTTAATATCCGTACCTTGCTCAACTGAAAATAAAGAAAAAGTACTTGGAGAACTCAAGTTATTGTATTCAGTCTTAGCCCAATCATTACTACGAGTTACCGTGGACAAGCGAACTTCATCCCAGTAACCATGAGTATAGTAATTAGTAGAAGCTGTGTAAATATAACCTATTCTAAATGGATAATTAAAACTACTACTAGTAGTAGTTCCTACCGTCCCTGTATAGCTAAGAGTAACATTCGAACCATCATAGTAACTCTTCAAACGACCAGCGTTACCCATTCCTGAACCGTTATATAAGGTTTGAATATGATGCCAACTAGTATCATTTGAACTATATGAACCGTAAGTAGTATTGGCAGTACCTACAGTCGACAATACATTAGCACCAGCAGCAGTATAGAAACCTAATCCATAACCACCGCCTGTATAAGAAGCGCCCATACTCATATTGCCAGAACTTTTACCACGCTTCAACCAAGCTGAAAGACTATATCTAGTTAAACTTTGCAAAGGAGTAGTAATATTACAGTCTATATATTGCGACTGCGTACCATTAAAAATCAAAGCATAATTGACTTTACCAGCAACTAGTAAATTTCCATTCATACCACCAGTTCGAGTACAGTCATAGTTATTAGAAGTACTATCGTAAGTTTTAATTGCAGGATCTGTCGTCATATGCCAAACACCAAGATAGCCACTTGACCAAACTCTTTCTTTAGCATAAGTGCCATTAGCAGTAGGTTCTCCGCCACTTGGGTTATTGTAATAAAGATAGTAAGTACCGTTATAAGTTGATGTCAAACTATTAGTACCATTTGCGACAAAGTACAACTCACCAACTTCAGCAGTAGTATCTATATAAGCGACTTCACGAGCTACCTGCGTAGTACCATCAAGTTTAGTCACACGCAAATCCGCTCCATTGCTCTTAATATCACTAAAGAAGCTAGTACCATTCAAGAAGGCTAAGTTTAGATAAACCGGGAAATTACTCAAACTACCATTAATATAGTTGCGAGGTATAGTAACTTTGACACGCGAGTGCCAATCGCCATTAAACCAATTACCTACTGCTTGAGTCGTGAAATTCCAAGTAGTCGAGTTGCTGATTCCTGCATATGCATTACCTGCAAGATCTTTAATTGCAGTGTTCTGGATTTGAATATAATAACCATTATTACTCATTAGATCATTGATATTAACTGTAAGAGTCGCAGTACCATTGCCTGTTACCGCACTAGAATTAGCCGCAATAGTTTGAACTGTAGAATTATCAGAAGATTTTTTAATAATGATATTGCCACTTTGAGTATCAACATAGTCACTGAAATTAAGAGTCAAATTAGTATTGAAATTAGCATTAATTGAATTGTCAGCAGGCGTAAAGCTCGTTAAATTAGGAGCTTTAATATCAGTCACTGTCTCTGGTGCAGAAAGAGTATAAAAAGTACTTGGTGAATTTAAGTTATTGTATTCAGTTTTAACCCAATTAACGCTACGTGTCGCAACAGATAAACGAACCTCATCCCAATAACCATTTGTATAATATTGGCTATTCCAGTAGTTATAACCTATTCTAAAATTAGTATTTAAACTATTATAGGAAGTTGCTGAAACAGTACCAGTATAACTTGGTGACTGCAAAGTACCATCATAATAAATTTTAAAACGATTAGAATTACCACTTTGAGCACCATCAAACAACCAGTGCATTTGGTGCCAATTTGTGTCATTTGAACTTATAGTTCCATAAGCTGAACTATGACCAGTTGGTGATGCATAAATAGTGCCAGATGCTTGTGTAGTAATACCATGTGCATAACTCGAACTTGAAGAAGTACCCATACTCATATTTGCTGAAGCTATTCTACGTTTCATCCAAGCAGAAAGACTTAAATTGGTTCTTGCATTTAGAAAAGTATAAAAACCACAATCAATATATTGTGCTTGAGTACCATTGAAATTCAGAGCATAATTGACTTTACCAGCAACCAATAGATTTCCATTCATACCACCACTTTGAGTACAGTCATAGTTATTCATAGTACTGTCATAGGTTTTTACGGACGGATCGGTTGCAAAGTGCCAAACCCCAAGATAGTTACTATCCCAAACTTTTTCTTTGGCATAAGTGCCATTGGCAGTAGGTTCCGTTGCAGCAGGGTTATTATAATAAATATAGTAATCACCATTAGTTGCACTATATAAAGTACCATTGGCTACAAAGTAAAGTTCTCCATTCTTGGTAGCAGTATTTGCATAAACTACTTCACGAGCTACTTGAGTAGTACCATCTGCTTTAGTAACTCTAATATCGGTACCATTAGCAAGAAGATTAGAATAGAAGTTAGTAGTACTAAGGCTATTAAGATTTATATAAACAGGGTAATTAGTTAAATCACCATTAACGTAATTATGATTAATAGTAGCTTTGACACGATAGTGCCAATCGCCATTAAACCAAGCACCTGTACCTGTAGTTGTAAAGTTCCAAGTACTAGTATCTGAAATTCCTGGATAACTATTGCCGGCTAAATCTTTAAAAGCAGTTGGGTCAATTTGAATATAATAACCATTATTATCAATAAAATCAGAATTTGGATTAATAGTAACAACAGAAGTACCATTACCGGTAACCAAACCACTGCTAACTGCAATAGTCTCTACCGTAGAATCATCTACAGATTTTTTGATATAGATATTGCCTGTCTGAATATCGATTAATTCATCGAAAGTTATTGTGAGATTAGAACTAAGACTAACCCCTACTGCTCCATCTATCGGAGTGAAAAATGCAACTCCAGGTGCCTGTGTATCAGTAACCGTTTCAACAGATCCTATGACATAAAAAGTACTCGGTGAACTTTGGTTATTGTATTCTGTCTTAAGCCAAGAACCTGTGCGTGAAAGAGCAGTGATTCTTATTTCATCAACTCGATTATTAGCACTGGTATAAGTACCACCATATGCATCATAACCAATAACTAAATTGTTAATTTGGTTTGCAGTAGAAGCTGGAATTGAATTTACAAATGAAGTAGATGCAGTGCCATCTAAGTATAAATTCAATCTATTAGCATTACCGCTAAGATTACCATTGTAAATCATGGCAACATGATGCCAGCTAGTGTCATTTGTACTAACATAGCCATAAGCATTACTTGCATTATTTACGGTAGATTGAAGAGTGCTTGAACTAGCCCAAAATGAAGTTTGATAGACCGAAGCAGCAGCTGTGGTAGGTTTAGAAATAATGGCAACAGAAGTAAAAGTAGAATTTTTCTTTATCCAACTACTTACAGTTAGTTTTGTCGTAGAATCCATTTCATTGACATCACCGCAATCCAAGTAATCATTAGAACCATCAAAGCTAGTACCATTACCAGCTAAATTACCAGCAACACGAGTAGATGCTGTCATAGCTCCTGAGCTTGTACAATTATAAGAAGTGGAAGCACTATTATAGGTGGTACCTGCACTAGCAACACTTTCATGCAGATGCCATACAGCTACATAGCCAGAAGCTAACCAAACATTATACTTACCATAGGCAGCATCTGCTGCCGGTTCTGTCGCTCCAGATTTATAATAGAGATAGAAATCTGAGTTTGCAGCATTAGTTAACGCACCATTAGCTACGAAATGCAACTCACCTGTACTTGCAGATTTATTAACGAAAACCACTTCACGAGCGACTTCTGTAATACCATCAGATTTAGTTATGCGCATGTCCGTACCATTATTAGCGACATCAGCAAAGAAGCCAGCAGGTAAATCGGATAGACGCACATAAACAGGGAAATTTACAACAGTACCGTTGACCTTGGAGTCATCAATTGTGATTCTAAGTCTCTTAGTCCAGTTACTGTTGTACCAATTATTGGTACTAAAATTCCAAGTAGTGGTATCTGAGATTCCAGCATATGAATTCCCAGCCATATCATTGAAAGCAGTTGCATCGATTTGCACATAATAACCATTACCATAAGCAAGATCAGCAGCAGGATTGATAGTTATAACAGAGGTACCATTACCAGTAACTAAGCCACCACTTACTGGAATAGTTTCAACGATAGAGTTGTCAGAAGATTTTTTGATATAAATATTTCCGGTTTGAATATCTATAAACTCATCAAAGCTAATAACAAGATTCGCAATATTACTAACAGTAGTTGAGTTATCAGCAGGGGATAAACTTGTAACCAATGGAACCTGCATATCAGTTACAGTTTCAGCAGTTGCAATACTATAGAAAGTACTTGGAGAACTTTGGTTACTATATTCAGTTTTAATCCAAGAACCCAATCTTTGTATAGTTGAAATTCTAACTTCATCAACCTCACCATTAAATTCATAACCAGCGTATGGATATTGACCTATAGCAAAAGAGCCTGCCCCTAATGCTGTAGTATTACCATTACTTCTGCCTCCAATAATACCGTTTCTATAATATTTCAGTCCTTGAAGACCAAAGGTACCCACATTGTGATACCAAGTAGAAGTACTTGTAGTTGTACCATTTGCATAATTCCAAGTACCTGTGTACACTGATATTCCTGAATAGGCAGTAGCCATATGCCCTAAAGTCATAGAACCTGCACCTCCGGTATTTACTCCAAGAAAGCCTTGTGAACTATCAGTTCCAGAAGAAATAGATCCATAAGACCAAGCGCTTAATGTTCCATTAGTAACTGCAGGTGTCGTTATGCTTATTTTGTCATCACTACCATCATAGTCAGAACATTTACCTATCTGGCAATTGACTAAGTCGGTACTGGTCATAGTTCCAGCACTAGTACCAGTATATGAACTTGAGACACTACTATAGATTGTGCCAGTTGGACTTTCTTGTAAGTGGTAAACCGCTAAATAATTATTAGTCCAAACATTATACTTGCCATAAGTAGAACTATCAGTAGGCGCAGTAGCAGCAGGACTATTGTAGTAGAGATAGTAATCAGAATTTGCGGCATTACTAAGAGTGCCATTAGCTATGAAATGTAATTCACCTGCATTAGCAGTTCTGTCAAGCCAAACAACTTCTCTTGCAACTAAAGTAGTACCATCAGATTTGGTTACCCTTAGATCTGCGCCGTTAGCTGAAATAGAATCAAAAGTAGAGCCTGGTAAATCAGCAAGCTTCACGTAAATAGGGAAGTTTGCTACTGAGCCATTGACTTGAGATTTGTTAATAGTAATCTTGGTTCTTTTCGTCCAGTTAGTGTTGTACCAAGTATTAGTATTGAAGTTCCAAGTTGTGGTATTAGAGATTCCAGCAAAGGAATTACCACTAAGATCTTTGAAGGCTGTAGCATCAACTTGAACATAGTAGCCATTATTTAGAAGCAAATCAGAGACTGGGTTAATGCTTATTTGCGTAGTACCATTACCACTAACACGTACACCGCTAACCGCAATAGTTTCAACGGTAGAGTCATCAGCAGATTTTTTGATATAAATATTTCCTGTTTGAATATCAATATATTCATCAAAGGTTATTACTAGATTATTAGTTAAACTTGCACCAGTTGCATCATCAGCAGGCGTCAAACTCGCAATAGATGGTACTTGAGTATCTGCTACTGCTTCTGCCGTTGAAAATCTATAGAAAGTATTTGGTGAATTTTGGTTATTGTATTCAGTTTTAATCCAAGATCCGCTACGAGCCAAACTGGAAATTCTAATCTCATCTAATCTACCACTGGTATATCCATATGTAGTAGATCTGCCTAACAATACATTACCATTATGATTTGCGGTGGAACTTGGAACTGTATTGTAAGTTAATGAAGCTACTGCTCCATTAAGATATACGTTCAATTTAGTTGCATTAGTACTAAGGTTACCGTTATATACCATCACAGTATGACGCCAATTTGTATCATTATTAGCAACATAGCCATAGCCACTGCCTGCCTTTAATGTATAACCATCGTAATAAACACCATAATAAAAAGAATCGATGAAATTAGAAGCATTAGTATACTTAGATAAAAGAGAAACTGTTGATGAAACTGAAGCTCTCCTTGCCCAACCTGAAATAGTAAATTTGGTCGCAGAGTCTAATTCATTAACGTCTCCACATTGTAGAAAATCATTAGAGCCATCAAAACTAGTACCATTACCAGAGAGTCCTGCTGCACCTTGTACTCTATTAGAGACAAGCATTGCACCATTTATGCCGCAATTATATGAGCTTGAGGCACTATTATACATAGTGTTGGTTGGAAATTCATTTAAGTGCCAAACTGCAACATAACTAGATGGTGTCCAAACATTATACTTACCGTATGTAGAGTTATCTGCTGGAGCTGGTGCTCCAGGACTTTCGTAATAAAGGTAGTAGTCGGAGTTTGCAACATTACTAAGAGTTCCATTTGCCACGAAATGCAACTCTCCAGCATTAGCAACTTTATCTAGAAACACCACTTCTCTTGCAAGTTCTGTAGTACCGTCAGATTTGGTTACACGTAAGTCAGCACCATTATTACTAATGTCATCAAAAAAAGTAGATGGTAAATCATTAAGCTTTACATAGACAGGAAAATTAGAAACACTGCCATTAACTTTGGCATCATCAATGGTGATCTTAATCCTCTTTGCCCAGTTGTTGTTATACCAATTTACCGCAGTAGCAGTTGTAAAATTCCAAGTACTAGTATTAGAAATACCTGGATATAAATTACCTAATCTATCAGCAATGGCTGTTGCATCGATTTGGATATAGTAACCATTATTACCAGCAAAAGCATTGTGGTTAATTAGAATTTGAGTAGTACCATTACCTGTAACTAAATTGCTATTTATAGCAATGGTTTGCACGGTAGAATCATCCGAAGATTTTTTGATATAAATATTTCCAGCTTGCAAATCGATAATGTCATCAAAAGTTATAAGTAAGCTGGTATTAATATCAACACTAGTACTATCATCTAGTGGCGAGAAATTTGAAACCGCAGGTGCTTGATTATCAGTTGCAGTCTCAACTGAAGCTACTGAATAGAAACTACTTGGTGAGCTTTGGTTACTGTATTCTGTCTTAATCCAGGAACCATCTCTTTGAACATTAGAGATTCTAACTTCATCAACCTCACCATTAAATTCATAACCAGAGAAATAATGTCCAATAGTTAAAGAACCACCATAAAGTGCAGTGGTATTACTATTACTTGAACCTCTAGCTCCATTTTTATAATATTTAAGACCGCCTGCACCAAAAGTACCAGTGTGATGATACCAAGTAGAAGTCGCGGTAGTAGAACCATTTCCCCCATACCAAGAACCACCATAAATATACAAACCTGAATACACTGAGCTATTATGTCCGAACATTAAACTACCAGTTGAACCTGATGTAACTAATCCCATATAGCCTTGCGTACTATCTGTCCCGGTAGAAACAGATCCGTAAGTCCACGCACTAATAGAGCCATTTGAAATAGTCGGACTACTTACAATAGTTATTCGGTCATCTACACCATCAAAGTCCGAGCATTTACCCATCTGGCAATTAACTAAGTCAGTAGTGGTCATTGATCCTGAAGAGATACCTTGATACAAACTAGAAGTAACACTGTTAGTAATTGTCGCCGTAGGACTTTCTTGCATATGCCATACACCAATATAATTATTAGACCAAACATTATATTTACCGTAAGTATCGTTATCAAGAGGTGCTTGAGCTGTTGTGTTCTTGTAGTAGAGATAGAAATCTGAATTTGCAGTATTAGTCATAGTGCCATTGGCAACGAAATGTAACTCACCTGCATTTGCAGTTCTATCCACCCAAACAATTTCGCGAGCGACTAAAGTACTACCATCTGCTTTAGTTATGCGCAGATCAGCACCGTTGTTGGTGATGTCATCAAAGAAAGCTGCAGGCAAATCAGAGAGCTTAAGATAGACCGGGAAATTAGCTACTGAACCATTAACCTGAGATTTGTTAATAGAAACTTTCAACCTTCTATTCCAGTTAGTGTTGTACCAAGTATTAGTAGTAAAGTTCCAAGTTGTAGTATCAGCGATACCTGCAAAAGAATTACCATAGACATCCTCAAATGCAGTTGCATCGATTTGAATATAATAACCATTACCTATAAGTAAATTAGAACTCGGATTAATAGTAATTTGGTTAGTACCATTACCCGTCACCAAGCCACCACTTACAGGAATAGTCTCTGCAGTAGAGTCATCAGAAGATTTTTTAATGTAAATATTTCCAGTTTGAATATCAATATATTCATCAAAAATTATTACCAAGTTATTAGTTAAACTAGCACCAGTTGAATTATCAGCAGGCGTCGTAGTTAAAAGTGCCGGAGCCTGAGTATCAATCATAGACTCTTCTGTAGCGAAACGATAGAAAGTACTTGGAGAGTTTTGGTTGTTGTACTCTGTCTTAACCCAAGACCCTGTACGCGTTACACTTGAAACCCTAATCTCGTCCAGCCTACCATTTGTATAGCCACCATACATGCTATCTCTACCTAACCAAACATTGGTACCAGCCAAGCTTGGACTCACTGCAGGAATTGTGCCACTGAAAGTTAAAGAAGCTAAGGATACACCATTGTGTATATTCAATCTATTAGAGTTGCCACTTAGATTACCATTGAACATCATTGCAAAATAATGCCAATTAGTATCATTTTGAGCTAGATATCCATAATTGCTATTATTCAGCAAACCTAAGTAGTTAGAAGTATAAAACTCGGAAGAAATTGCTACTGAAGCACTACTATATTTACTGAGATATGCTACAGAATTGCTAGTCGCCGTCCTTTTAGCCCAACCAGTAATGCTGAACTTAGTAACAGCATTTAATTGAGTCACATCTCCGCACTGTAGGAAATCATTAGAGCCATCAAAGCTAGTACCATTACCTACAAGTTGCCCAGCAACTCTATTTGATGAAAGCATTGCACCATTACTACCGCAATTATAAGAGCTCGAAGCACTGTTATAGATAGTCCCTGTTGGATTTTCATTCATGTGCCATACAGCAGCATAGTTAGATGGAGTCCAAACATTATATTTGCCATAAGTTGCACTATCAGCAGGAGCTTGCACACCAGGGTTTCTATAGTAAAGATAGTAATCAGAATTTGCAGCATTGGTTAATCCACCTGTTGCCACGAAATGTAATTCACCTGCATTAGCAGTTTTATTCACAAAAACCACTTCTCTTGCCACTTCTGTAACACCATCTGAAGTTGTTACACGCAAGTCAGCGCCATTATTTGCGATATAGTCGAAAGTCGCTCCTGGTAAGTCACTGAGTCTTACATAAACAGGGAAATTTGCAACACTACCATTAACTTTCGAGTCATCAATTACAATCTTTATTCTTTTTGTCCAATTACTGTAGTACCAAGAAGCAACGTCTTCTCCAGTTGTAAAATTCCAAGTAGTGGTATCTGCAATACCGGCATAAGAATTACCTGCAAGATCAGTAATTGCCGTAGAATCGATTTGGATATAATAACCACTACTAATACTAAATCCATTGTGACCAATTGTAATTTGGTTTGTACCATTACCTGTAACTAAATTACTTCCCACACTTATTGCCTGAAAAGTTGAATCATCTGCAGAATTTTTTATATAAATATTTCCAGTCTGAAGATCAATATATTCATCAAAAAGTATAGTCAAAGTAGCATAAGCAGGGATATTGGTACTATTGTCTACTGGCGATACCGTGAGAAGATTTGGCACTTGAGTATCAGCATTGGTTTCTACCGCAGCTACATTATAAAAAGTACCTGGTGCACTTTGATTACGAAATTCTGTTTTAATCCAATTACCATTACGGGCAACACTAGAAATTCTTACCTCATCATGACTACCATCCGAGTAATAACTACTTGCAGGATCTGAACCAATTTTAAGGTTATAGCCACCAAGAAGACTACTTGAAGTAGCGGGAATAGTACCTGCATACGACAATGACAGAAGATTAGCGTTATTGTACATAACTAGTCGATTAGAATTACCACTTAGATTGCCATTGTAAATCATAGAAGTATATTGCCAATTAGTACCTGAGGCAGCTACAGATCCATAAGTATTAGAACCAGAATGGATCATCATTCCAAAAAGAGTGTTTGAAGCAAAATCCATACAAATATCACTAAAGCTAGCACTAGCATATTTGCTGATAGCAGCAGTTCCAGTCCTCTTGGACCAACCCGATATTGTATATTTCGTTACGGCATTTAATTGAGTAACATCACCGCAAACTAGAAAATCATTAGAACCATCAAAGCTAGTACCGTTACCAGCAAGCTGTCCAGCGGCTCTATTTGTAGCAAGCATACTACCATTGCTAGAACAAGTGTAGGAACTTGAAGTACTGTTGTATTGAGTACCTGTCGGACTTTCATTCAAGTGCCAAACTGCTGCATAGTTATTTGCAGACCAAACACTATACTTACCATAAGTACTGTTTGCTGCCGGTTCAGCAACTGTTGGATATTTATAATAAAGATAGAAGTCAGAATTACTAGCATTAGTCATAGTGCCGTTTGCAACGAAATGCAATTCACCAGTGTTTGCTGACCTATTAATAAAAACCACTTCACGAGCGACTTCTGTACTACCATCAGATTTAGTTACACGAATATCACTACCATCACTAGCAACATCAGTAAAAAATCCTGCAGGTAGGTCTGACATCCTTAGATAGACAGGGAAGTTCAGTACAGAACCATTTACCCTTGAAGCCTTAACACTAACCTTGACTCTCTTTGTCCAGTTAGTGTTGCTATACCAAGCCCGAGCTTCTAAACATGTGAAAATCAAAAACACGAATGACAATGTCAATGCAATGCAAAGTTTGCTTTTTTTATTTATTGTCTTTGGCATTCGTACAATAGTAGCTATCGGCTACTTCATCCATTATTTAAGGGATTTGCCAATTAATAAATAGTCTTTATAGATTAAAAAACTCTTATCTACCGTTATGTGGATTTGAGGAACTTTTAAACACGAGCGCAAGTAGCATATAAAGGATGGCTGTTAGTGAGCCTTTGAACTAATTTCTCAACACCGGCCTTGGTTTCTTCATCTACTTGATTAGAATTTTGCGACATTGACTTAAGTACTTTACTAATAGCAATGGCAATATCCCTAGATTCAATTTCTTTAAAACCTCTAGTGGTAATTGCCGGACTACCAATTCTTATGCCGCTAGTAACGAAAGGACTTTGTGGATCATTAGGGATACTGTTCTTGTTTACAGTGATTTTTAGTTCATCCAAAACATTTGCGGCATCTTTGCCAGTGATTTTTAGACCACTTAAATCTAATAGCATCAAGTGATTATCAGTACCGCCTGAAACTAAATTTATACCTTCGGCAATAAATGTTTCAGCCATAGCTTTAGCGTTTTTAATAACTTGCTCTTGATAGATGGTGAAATCTGCTTCTAGGGCTTCTTTGAAGCAAACTGCTTTAGCAGCAATGATGTGCTCCAAAGGTCCGCCTTGGCTGCCAGGAAATATTGCAGAGTTAACTAACTTCGCGATTTCTTCACTGTTACTAAGAATTATTCCAGAACGTGGTCCTCTCAAAGTCTTATGGGTAGTGCTTGTTACTACGTCAGCATAAGGAATAGGACTAGGATGCAGTCCTGCTGCCACCAAACCTGCTATATGAGCCATGTCCACCATCAGCTTAGCGCCAACCATATCTGCAATTTCTCTAAATTTTTTGAAGTCAATAGTGCGCGCGTAAGCAGAAGCACCAGCGATAATCAATTTAGGTTTTTCTTTCTTAGCAACTTCTTCTACTTGCTTGTAATCAATAAAACCTTGAGCATCAAGTCCATAACTTACAGCTTGAAACCATTTACCAGAGAGGTTTACAGGAGAGCCGTGAGTTAAGTGACCACCTTGAGATAAATTCATACCAAGGAATTTATCACCAGGACTTAGTAACGCCAAAAATACCGCAGTATTAGCGCTTGCACCCGAATGTGGCTGCACATTTGCAAAATTACATTTAAAAAGTTTTTTAGCTCTTTCTATTGCCAAAGTCTCAATTTGGTCGATATATTCACAACCATTGTAATAGCGCTTACCAGGGTAACCTTCAGCGTATTTATTGGTTAGACAGCTACCTGCGGCTTCCATCACAGCTTGAGAAGTGAAATTCTCACTTGCGATGAGTTCAATATTGCCTTGCTGCCTTTTAAGCTCAGCATCAATCAATGATTTGATTTCTGGATCAGTTTCACTAAGTTTTCTATTTAAAAGATCGCTCATAATAGGTATTCTAGCTCATTTAGCCTACCAGTTCTAAGCCATTTGGTTGAGTTTTGATAAAGATTCTAAAACCAATATATTAGCTATGGTTCATCACGCAAATGTATTTGAAAAGCTCTCTAAATCAAGCTCTAATACCGGTTCTAATGCGGGCTATGGCAACAACAAACCACAGGAAAATGCTATAGATTCTAAGCTACTAGAAACCGTTAAATTGCTCGGCAAACAGATTATTGAAATCAGAGAAATCATCGACAATCAAAACTCATTACTCGAAGCAATGAAAAATGAAATTGTCTCTCTAAGAAAGAAACAAAACGATACAACTGGTGATATCAAACTAGCAATGATAGATCAAAAAGATCTAGCTAAACAGTTTAGAACTCTTAAAGCAACTGTTACTGGTGAACAGCTTGCAAACAATAAATTTCCGAATAATCCTGATGAGATCGCTAAAAGATTTTATAGAAACTACGATAACAGCCAGGTTTTCGAGAATGCAGAGCAACCAAATAACCAAGCTCATAGCTGGGGTTCATTTGATAGAAATTCAAATCAAAACAGAACTAACACTCAAGCAACGACTCTGCCTGACAATGAATTAGGAAGATCCATGCAAACTCAAAACGTTGCTAAGGAATTTATTTTTGGTAGATTGCCGAAGTTATTGAATTTGGAATAGTCACTAATGCACAAAGTATGTCATCCAGAGCACGCGAAGCGTGCGTAGGGATCCATTACTAAGAATGTTTTGATGAATCTTGTTATGAAGGCAAATACTTCAATGCTGCAAATAAAATTCCCATTGCTACAGAAATTATTATTCCAGTAAACATTTTTACATCATAGAACCCATCTTTCATATCAGATCTAATTGAAGCATTCATGTCTTTCATTTCTGATCTAACCGTTGCAAATTCATCCCTCATTTCTTGACGAACTGCTGTGAATTCATCTTTCATTTCTTGACGAACTGCAGTAAATTCATTTTTCATTTCTTGACGAACTGCAGTAAATTCATTTTTAGTGTCTTGCCTAAATTCATTAATATCACTTTTAGTGGCAAGGTGTGTTTCAGAAAAATCTGCTAACACCTGAGCGTGAGCTTCAGCTTGCTTCTCTGGGACCCCAAGACGTTTTAACTTTCTTGCAAAATTCAAACTATTGTATGCCATCTCCATTTAATTTTCCCCCTACAACACAGTTATATCAAGTCTTTTCAGAGAAAAAACTAAAAAACTTTTAATTGGGAAAATATCTATTCTTTCCTTAAGAGAATTTTTCTATACACTAAGTGCAAGCACGTAAATGAGACTAAAATTCTTCGTCGCCTTCTTCATCACCGTAATATTCATCATCAAGCATTTTTTGCATTTGATTTAATTCAGATGGATCAACTTCGCTCTCAGTATTAGCGCTTGGCTGTTCTGAATAATTCTGTGGATAAACTTGCCTGCTAAATTCTTCCAGAGCCGTTTGCGCATCATGGAGCTCTTGTGCTGTCTCACTCGTTCCAGGATTTAGATATGGATTCTCTGCGCCTGCAGGAGCAACGTTCACAGGATTCAATGGACTAACTATTATAGGCTGCCTACTTGGCGCTGGCTCTCCAGCTTTTGCGGAACTTGGTAA
>CAYQSL010000011.1:0-20820 GCA_964420165.1 uncultured Gammaproteobacteria bacterium
TTATACACGGGGGGTCGTACCGCCATTTTCAACCTTACCATACATATTATTATTTGCATTGTTTTTACTTAAGTTATAAGATATTCTTTGAATTTATTTTGGTTATGGTGGAAAGTGGAGGTACGACCCCGTTAGAAGGGGATTTTGCTCCAGAAGAGATTTATGAACAAAGGTATATAAAACAGCGCAAAGACCGTGCTCGCTAAGACCGTCACTGCCGCTGTGTGGATCTTTAGTTTCATCTGTGTAGCTAGGACTATTGTGTTAGCGCCAGTAGGTACTAAGGACATAACAAGCATAACTTTGTGGGCAACAGCATCATAGAAGTGAAAATAGTTTGTGTCTAAGTAAATAAATAAAAGTGCAATTCCTGGATAGACAATAAACTGCGCGACGAAAGTTAATGCTGTAAAACTATAATCAGTTTTGTCGCGATGAGAGTCAGCAAAACCTAATCCCACAATGAGGTTGCCAAGGAAGGTATAAGCGCCCAGAACTTTATCAATAATGCCACTAAAAGCAATTACTAAAATGAAAACCAATTGTGTTAAAACTGGATTCTCTGAATTTGGTGCCATGAAATTAAATTTCTGATTCAAGTAATTTAGTAATAAAGAAATGATGGCAACATAAATAGTAGGTAATTGAAACGTCTTAGTAAGAGCTTCTTTGAAGGTATGTTTGCCGCGAGCCGCAATAAAAAATCCTATAGTACTTTCATAAAATGATAGCCCGATAGTAAGCAGGATTACAGTGCCTAGAACTTTGTCGCCTAGAATGATCAATGCAACTGGCAAGCCATAGTAACCGACATTAGCTGAGCTTGATGCAAGTGAAAGTAAAGTAGCAGTTTCTTTATCGCGGTAATAAAATTTACCGATGAAATAAAAGATCCCTGCCATCAGGGTCCCAACCAAGAAAAAATAAATAGGATAACTTAAAGTAGTAAGAGAAATCTTCATGGTGATGATTCCCTTAAAACAAACTACCGGAAAAATTATATAAAGTAGTAACGGTGAGATACTTTCACGTTTAACTTCAAGCTTCTTACCCGCGATATAACCGAAGTAAATAATTAGATACAGTGGAAGTATCTTTAAAAATAGTTCAAGAAAGATCTGCACTAATTTAGCTTAGCAAATAGTTATTTTGTGGGAGCTGTTAATGTTTTAATTTTACGTAATCGATCGTACATTCTCCCCAAAGATGCTTGAATAGCAGCTTCATCAGTTTTAGATTTAGCTATTTTTTCACGAGCTAAATCTATAACACGTAGAGCATAAGCTACTCTTCTTGTGTCAACATCATTGCGCATTTGTTCAAAATTGGGCTGGTCAAGATTAGTTATTCTTTGATCAAGATCTGCCAAATTAAAATTAGTTTTTCCTGTTTCAATTTTTGCTGCCATCGACAACAAGAAAGATTGATCATAGGATCCTCCATTATGTATAGTTTTAAGAATGAGATCCGCGACTGCTGGAATTTTGACTATCGCACTAAGATTCCCATCCTTAACTGCTACTTCTCTTACAATATCTTTAAGTTCTTTTTTTACAGGAGCTTGTTGTGCAAGTGTTTGAGGAGCTATTTGTGGTTTTCGATTATCTTCCACGATTACTGGAACGCCACTTGTAAAATCGATAGCTACTTCAACACTGCTTGGTCTATCTGAGTTTGCTAGTGCTTGTCCTGCTGGTGTACCAGGTCCTGTTACTGTTTCCATATCCTTATAACCTCCTTGTTATTATTTAAAATTCACACGATTTTCAATTCTAACAAAAACATTAAGGACCTGTCAAGAAAAACTAAAATCCGTGTTATTATCTCGCTGTGGATGATTGGTCACTAAGAACAAAAATACACTCGGTATTGCAAAAACGCAACAATCCATTAACGGCACCTGCTGCAAGAGAAATTCTTGGAAAGATTACAGAGTCATTATTAGCAGAAAATCCTCATGTCAGTGTATTAAGAGAATGCGGTGTGGATTTAGCTGCAGATCCTAATAGAGAAAAGCATCAAGCAATTACCGCTTACTTAACTAAAATATTTGGTTTAAGTCCTCCTGATAGTCCAGAACAAGACTCTCCTTTGATAAATCCAGATGTCATGGAACATTTAGATCACTTAGTAATGCTTGAAGTCGCACATATATTAATGGTTGATCCAGAGGCTAAAAATCTATTAGCAAAAAAACTAACTCCTGTTTTGTATCATGCTCAGCAAGCACCATTGTCTTTTCTTCAGAGTCGCTTGAGCAGTATAAATATTCCTAGAGAAGTTTTGGATCAATTAAATATTGACCCTGCTACTTTAAAAGAATTCAATAAAGAAAATTCAATTAGCTCCTATTCATTTTCAGAAATCAAAACGTTACTAAAAAAAGACCTTAACAAGTTTAAGAACAGGGAAGAAATCAAACATTTGGCTTTAGCTGTACTTTGGGATCTTCCTAAAATTTATGCTGAATATAAGAAGGGTGGAGAAATTAATTACCCTCTACTCGATAAGTTGAATTTTATAGTAGGCAATAGTTATTTAGAAAATGGTTTGGGAATTATCGATCAAGCAGCTTTAGTTTATTACTGTGTTAAAAAAACAGAATCAGATATAGAATCATCCCAATTAGATTTAGATGTTAAAGAAGCGCTTGGTGAAATTTGTGATGGAGTGATTTTGAATTTGGTTAGAAGGCTAAAAGATAGTCCTTATACGGGTTCAAACTGTATGCAATTACCCGATGCTCTCGAAACATTGAAAGTAAAAGTAAGTAATTTAGATGAGAGTGATAAAGCAGCATTTGATGCAATGAGTTACCCAGAATTAGAGCAAAGAGCTTATATACAAAAATTCAAAGCAGATAATCCAGATCTTTTAAAACTTGAAAGCTTGAAAGCCTTTGATCAGTTAATTGCACCAATTAGAACTGCTGTTGACCAGCAATGGCAAAGAAGAAAAAGTTTAGTATATGATACACAAACTACCATCCTAAAGAAAATGAATGAAGCTAATAAAATATTTCTACCTTTTAGTTGGCATAGTTCTCGCTTTGCTTTAACTTGTATGAATCAGGCTTTGGATTTATTAAATGAACTTGATCCTAAACATTTAGTGATGGATAGAACTACTTGCCAAGAAGCTTTCCCATCATTGAACCGTTATGCCAATCGCTTAGATGGTGATCCCAAAGCAAATATTTATACGGTTTTAAAAGATTTCTTGGCAGCAGATCAAGGCATAGATGATCTTCAAGAATATTTATATGGTTCTGCTAAAGCTGAGATTAATAAAGTTGGCAAAGACAGCTTCTTTCAATCAATGCGCAATACGGCAAACAGATTAAAAGCATCTCAAGTATCTTTAGTTGATGATAATGAAATTAATACAAAAATCGAAAAATATGGTTCTGAAAAAGTAATTTGCTTTGCAAATAAATTACCAACGCAACTTGATGCTAAAAGTTTGGTTCTAGGAATTGAATATATTGATCCAGACACTGATCTAGTTTCTTTAAATAGTAGTATTCCTGTAAATTTAGAAAGGTTGGTAAGTTTGGCTGCATATAAGGTGGTTAATGGACCGGCACGTAGAATCAAGAGTCCAATAGTTATAAATGATCTGAATGATTCACAACTAATTCAATCAATTGATGACAGCAAGTTAATTAGAAGCAAGAATCCAAGCTCTATAGATGCGAGCGAAAAATTACAACTTACGATATGTGGTAATTGGGGTGAAGATACTAGAATCTCAAGCCTTCCACCAAGAGTTAAATTACCTAATAGTCCTAAGTCACCCACCGTTTTATCCTTTTAGGGGCCGCGTCTTTACAATTCACTTTTCTAGATAAAAGATCCGTGTTATTATCTGGTTGTGCTTGATGGGTCAATACGCACAATAACTAATTCAATACTTCATAGACTTAGTGAAGTTAAAACTGCAACGGCTATGAAACCTCAGCTTGATGAAATTGCAGAAGTTTTAAAAGCTAATCCTTATTTAACTGAATTCAGGAATCGAGGAGTTGACTTAGCAGAAGATCGTGATGCTGCAAATCAAGCAGTTACAGCACACTTAGCCACAATCTTTGGCTTAACTCTTCCTGATCTTGAAGCCAAGCCAACCATCACTCTTAATCACTTAGTCACAAAATATTTAGATAGATTAATGAGATTTGAAGTTGCTCATATACTAAATGATGATTATAAGCTCAGAGAACAATTGGCGAGAAATAAATCTCCAGTTCTGCTTGATGCTAGAACCATTCAAGCATCAGTGATCCAGAAGAAATTAGAAGAAATAGAAATCCCTGATAAAGTTCTTCAACAATTAAATATTAGTCGTCACGATTTAGATCTTTCTTGCATGGCGAGTTCTATGAAGTCATATTCGTTTAGAGAAATACTTACTATTTTAGAAAAAGATGATTACCGGAATCCAAATCTTCATAATGAAATAAAAAACTTAGCTTTGCCAACACTTTGGAATCTTAATAGAGTTTATTCTGCTGCTAATAATTCTCTGGGCTTTAATCCTAAATTATTAGATAAATTAAATTATATTGTAGGCAATATTTCCTTGGAGCAAAATGCTGGTATCTTAGACCAAGCTGCAATTGTTTATTACTGTATAAAACACGCTCAGCAAGCGATAAAGAGTGATGCTAATTTAAATTTAAAATCCAAAGAAACTCTTTTGGAAATTACTAATCAGGTGATTTATTCTCTACTTGGTCAATTGAAAAAATCAAGTTATAGTAGTTTTATTTTTAACAGCTATGCAAAAGCCTTAAAAGGTTTACAAGAGAAAGTAGCAGTTCTTGATGATGATGAATTCCAAAAAATGACAATTCATGATTTGCTTGAAACTTTATATTTCTCTGCGGCTCAATCTGAAGAATCACTCGATCTTAAAAATCAGGAATTTAATGAGAAAGTTACAAAAGTTAAAGCAGCTATTGATGAACAGTGGGAAAATCAACCTGAGTTAAAAGATCATGCAGAGAAAGTTTTATTAGAAAGAATTAGAGGCGCAAAATTAACCTTGGTCTTGGCTAATTCAGATTCAGCTTTAACCGAACTTAATACAGTTCTGGAATCTATTACGGAAAATTGTGAGAATTTATTTTTAAATGAAAGAAGAATTGGAGATGCTTTTAAATCTTTGCCAAAATATGCAAGTCCGATAGAAGGCAATAATCCACCTACAGCTATTAATATCTTTAAAGATTTTTTGAATGACCCATCTACTGGTGACTTGCTTAACTATTTGAAACTTACTGAAAATGAGGTTTCTGAGAATATTTCATTCTCGGAAATGCGTCAAGTTGCAAATACTTTAAAAGCAATGAGTAGTTCAATAGATATTCATTTTACTTCTTCGTTCTCTAAGCCAATTAAAAAATCAGATTTCAATGGGCTGATAATTTGTTTTGGAGGAGTGGAGAATATTCAAGAAAGTGATTTGATTTTAAACTTTGAGTATATGGATAAGGCTAAATTTGACAAAATGAAAACTAAGCAATCAGTTAATTTTTATACAGCAATTGCTTTAGCGGCTCAGTCATTATTGGATGAATCCCTAACTAAAAAAAATATGATTATCAATGACTATTCTGATCCAAATTTAAGAAATTCAATTAAGGATAATGATTTTATTGAACCAATGGACAATATCATAGGACGATCTGGTGCTAAAAAATTATTGGTTACTATTTTGGGGGATAATAATGAACTTATAGCTAAGCCATTGAGGCTTTCGCCTTTTGATAAAGTACCAAGCCCAGCAGCTCCAGTTTTACCTGTCTAAATCACTCCACAATAATACCAACGTCCATCTTCTTTAACGAACTTGCTATGTTCAGGTATTTGAGCGCCTTTGCCATGGAAGCTGTAGCTTGCAATAAATTCTACTTGACCTTCAGTATCATTTTCTAAACCATCTTTAGTTGAAACAATTTTTAGACCAAGCCAACGTAAACCATTTTCAAAACTCAAATCTTGTACTGAATCTCTTTGGCTTGAATGCCAGGTCGCCAGCAAATAGTCTTTAAGTTTTTTTACATAGGCTGTATAACGCGAGCGCATTAACTCTTCTGCGGTGCTTGCAATTTTTAGACCTTGATGCAAAGGCTTGCAACATTGATCGTAAGTTTTCTGTGTGCCACATGGACATTTACTCGTGTCTACCATAGGCTTTATTATAGGTTTTATAAGTACTTTACATTTGGTCTTGACACGTAAGTGCTTAACTGCGTAGGATTATCTGTTCTTGTGGGCAGAGACTTCCTTACTTTTTTAAAAACGCATCATCCACAGCATGTAGAAGAAATGATGCCACGAAAGCCTCGTATTCGTTTTGTGGATCCTCATCCCCCTCATGCTTTACCTAAATATAAAAGACCGAAGCTCGAAGATTTTTCTAAGAAATTTCATGGCAGTAATACTGCAATTGATCAGTTACTTAATCGTATTGATCTAAAATCAAAGAAAAAATATCTTTTGGTTTTTGATATTGATGGAACCATGATGCAAAGTTTTCCTAATGATATGTTCTTTGATGTACACAGAGCCGGTAAAAGTCCAGATGCCCTTGTGCAAAAGCTTACTGAGATTAATGCTAAATATCCTAATAAAGTGAAAGCAGTTTCCCTTACTGCAAGAAATCTTGAAGAATTTAAACTATGGGAAACTTTTAATCAGATATCGATCTATGGTGCTTTTGGTTATGCTCACCAAAAAGAACGTGATTATATACCACACTTCTTAACATCTTTACAAGGGTATTTGGATGATCCCCTGCCAGCCATGTATGTACCAGAGTATGGAATTTCTGAATTAGCAAAAGAATATTTGCGAAGAGGATTACAGCCATTTGAAATTCATCCCTTGATGGATTTTACAGTAGATCCCAATGCAGTTTGCCTTAAACTTAGAGATCATAATATTAAGTATAAAGAAGATATCAAGGGATTAGTACTTCATATATTGAAAGAAACTCCTAAACAAGTTAGGTTAAATGCTGATGAACATTGGATCTGTACAGAGTCCACTGATGGAAGTTATTTAATTTTCAATAATGGCAAGACTCCTTTTAATAAAGCTGATGGAATTAATTATGTACTCAGAAATGAAAATATTGATGATGACACAACAGTAATTATTTTTGGAGATTCTGGCACTGACTTAAAAGCAATGAAGGAAGATAAAAAGGTTTTAGGTAAAGATCGGGTCATCAATGTTGCTGTTGGCTCGCAAATCGCTAAAGAAAAAGATGTGGATCTTGTTTTCAGAGATCACATTGATACTCGAAGGTTTGTTGGAAGATTAGCGCAGAAATTAGCAGCTTAAGGAATTATTTTTTATGGTTATTGAAGCAGGTAGTGGATATCGAAGAAATGGTGAGCAAGTCTTTGCAACTGCTCCTAGAAACGCTGCTGAAGATAGCTCGGTTCGAAGAAGAGCTCATGACGCAGTAGCTATGCCTGAAGGCTTGAGTCCATTTGAAGTCAGTAGATCTCGTCCAAGCTCCCCTCAACCAACATTAGAGCAAAGAATTCTTAGTAAATTAAAATACGTACAAGATTTACTTGCTGCTGAAAGTATTGAAAGTGATCAGAAAGCAACTGCTTTAAGCTACACCCATGGATATATTGCAGCGATTGAAAATGATCCAACAATAGGATTCTCTGATCTAAAAGCTGAATTATATTTAGCAACTAAATCTCTGATAGTTAAATTAGATCCATTTAAAACTCATAAACCTCCTCCTGTTGATTCGGCTGGTTTTAGAAAAAAAATAGTAGGAATCATAATTTCTGATTTGAAAAAAACAAATAATGCATTGAAAAAAGATACTACTACTTGGATTGAGCTACCAGAAGCTGATCCAGACAAATTAAAAATATCAGTCTCGCGTTTCTTTACTTTACTTGAAATAATTCGATCTGTTCTTATGGGTCAAAAAAGAGATATGTATGAAAGAAATATCAAACAGATTTGTGAAAGTACTAATTTATCTTTGACCAATCTAAATACAGATGAAATGCAAAAGAGTATACAAAACCTTCAGAACAGAAGAATACTAAATGAAGCAGAGGCAAATCAATTAAGAATATCTATTGCAGAACTTTTATTTACTGTTGCACCGCAAAAAAATTCTCGAGCTATTGATGCAATCCTCAATGTACCTGGAATAAATACTAAACAAGTCAGAGAAGATTTTGTGAAGAATTGGAAGCCTGTAAGCTAATCTGCCACAAAGCCCCTACGCATAGTATTTTCAGTAATGGTTTTTTCTTGAACAAATTGTAAGAGATAATTTGGTCCGCCAGCTTTAAAGCCGATACTTGATTCTTTAAGCCCACCAAAGGCTTGGCGTGAAACTACAGCACCTGTAGAGCCGCGATTAATATATAAATTACCAACTTGGAAATCTCTAGTTACTCTTTCAATATTTCTTGGACTGCGTGAATAGAATGCACCTGTAAGCCCAAATACCGTATCATTAGCAAGTTCTAGCGCATGATTTAAATCGTGAGCTTTTAGTACTACTAAAACTGGTCCGAAAATTTCTTCTTGCACGAGTGGATGTTTAGAATCTAAATCTGTAAAAATATATGGACTTAAATAGTAACCTTCTTTAGGTACAGGCAAATCTCCTAAAAGCATAGTTCCTTCTTTTTTGCCAAGTGCAATATATTTAGAAATTTTATTAAAGGCATTTTCATCTATTACTGGCGGCAGCATGCAAGCTTCGTCTGCTGGATTGTAGATATTGATTGCTTTTGCAGCTTCTATTAATCTGGATATGAACTCTTGATAAATAGCTTCATGAACTATTAAGCGCGATGCTGCAGAGCATTTCTGACCTGCATAGCCAAAGGCAGAATTAATTACTCCTAATATAGCTTCATCAAGATCCGCACTATCATCGATGATGATTGCATTCTTGCCACCCATCTCAGCTACAACACGCTTAACTGGTCTGGCTTTACTTGCAGTGTCATGAATGCTCATGCCAGTTGCATTTGATCCAGTGAAAGCAATTAACTTTGTTCTAGGATCTGAAACTAAATGTGAGCCAATCGTTTTGCCATCACCTGGCATAAAATTCACTAAACCTTTAGCATAATGTGGCGCCAGTTCTTTTACAGATTGATTTAGTAACTGAAGAAACTCATAAGCAATGATAGAGCTTTGTTGTGAAGGTTTCACTATGACTGCATTACCGCTGACTAATGCGGCACAAGTCATGCCCGCCATTATCGCCAGTGGAAAATTCCATGGAGAAATAATTACAGCAACACCATAAGCTTGATAGTGATTAGTGTTTTTCTCGCCTGGTAAAGATCTAAGTTTATTACTTTGTAACTCTATGGCTTGCTCTGCATAGTAATCTAAGAAATCTATTGCTTCTGAAACTTCTCCATCAGCATCCGACCAAGGCTTACCCACTTCAAGTGCAAGTAAAGCGTTGAAGCGTAATCTTTTCTCGCGTAGTTTTTTGGCAGTTGATTTTAATACTGCGGCTCTTAATTCGGGCTTGGTCGCTGACCATTTAAGATAGGCTTGCTGAGCGCTATCTAGGGCTTTATCACAGTCTTCAATAGTGCTTTGAGAAATCTTGCCAAGCACTTCTAAAGGATTTGCAGGATTTATAGAGTCGAAATGATTTTCTGCATTTACTTCATGACCAGCATAAAAGAGTGAATAGTTTTTTGGCTGCTTTAATTCCTTGCTTAGAGTTGTTAGAGCACTTTGCATTTTTGCTCTGTTGAATTTTTTAGAAAAGTCTAGATTTGGGTCGTTGGCAAACTGGATCCTTACGTCACTTCGTTCCTCAGGATGACCAGTATGCTCTTTAGGATCACGCAATAACTCCTCAATATCCCTTCCTTCCAGCATTCCTTGACGTAAGAAAGAATCATTAGCTGTGTTTTCAAGTAAACGCCTTACTAAGTAAGACATTCCTGGAATTAGCTCACCGTAAGGCATATAGACTCTAATTCTATAGCCAGCATCCGCGAAATACTCTTTGAGTGAATCCATCATGCCATAAAGCATTTGGAATTCAAAATTAGACTTATCGATATTATGGTTATCAGCGTAGCTAATTGCATGCGCAAGTGATCTAACATTGTGTGAAGCTATAGCTGGGCGCAAATATTTATGATTATCAAGTAAAATCCCTGTAAGTTTTTCGTAGTTTATATCAGACTGATATTTCTCTGTAAATACCGGAACTTGCCAGCTATGCTGCTTAGCATTAGCAAACTCATAATCCCAATAAGCACCTTTAACCAGGCGTACTGTTATTGGTGTGCTACGTTTCTTAGCCCAAGAAATCCATGAAAGTAAATCTCGTTCACTTTCTTTTAGGTAAGCTTGAATAACAATTCCTGCATTCGACCAGTTCTTGAACTCATCTTCAGTTAAAACTTCGCGAATAATTTCATAGGTAAAATCCTTCCAAGCATAATTCTCAGTATCTACATTGATAAATGAATTATGTTTGATCGCTTCGCGGTAAATACTGCGCAAACGTTCACTGAGAATGGCTTTCTTGCCTTGATAATCTAGAGTATTAACCTGTGGCACTAAGCCTGAAAGTTTAATGGAAAGATTTAGTCCAGGAATTTCCGGTAGAAGTTTTAGATATTCTTGGTAGTGCTTTTCAGCTTCATCCTCGCTTAAAACTAATTCACCGAGAAGATCTAAAGTATAGTCTTGGTTTTTCTTTTTTAGTTTTTCAATTTGAGCTAGGGCTTCTTGTGTATTACTGCCACAGATGAAGCTTTTGGCAAGCAGGCTCACAGAACCGCGTACAGCGAGGTCTAATGATTTATTTACCAGGGCATTATTGATTATAAAATTTGGTTGAGAGTTGGTTAGATACTCAAAAAGATACTGAGATATTTGTTTGGAAGATTTAAGCGCTGGTAAAACATCCACGAAGCGAAAGAGTTCTCTTTGGAGTTTGGGATTAGAGATGCTCATTTTGAGCATTTGATTTTTGAGAAAGCCTAAATCAAATATATTGAAGCCAGAATCCTTCGCTTTAATATATTTAAAGAGCTCTTTGCCTATAAGTTCTTCAGATGATTTAGGAAAATCAGTCATACTACCTTTATTCCCAACGGGGTCGTACCTCCACTTTCCACCATAACCAAGATAATCCGCCTCGAAAAAAGTACTTTCGACCCCTTTCATTTAAATGACTTAATTGATAAAAAGTAACTCCATGACAAGACAACTTTGTATTGAATTTCCTAATGCTTTTTACCACGTGTGTTCTAGAGGTTTAAACAGGCAAACTCTTTTTTATGATGTTGAAGATTTTAAATTTTTTCTGTTTCTCTGTAATTCTGCCAAAAGTAATTTCGAGATGATTTGCCATGCTTTTTGTTTGATGAATAATCATTACCATTTATATCTTCAAACTACAAAACCAAATTTATCAAGGTTGATGAAATTCATCAATGAAAATTATGCAAGATATTTTTTGAAGAAGTATCCACAATATGCTGGTCATGTTTTTCAAGGGAGATATAAGCGTAAATTAGTTCAAGATGATCTCTACTCTCAGCAGCTTGTTAAATATATTCACCTAAATCCCGTTGCTGCTGGCTTGGTGGAGAGAGCAGAAGATTGGTTGTGGTCTAGTTATAGATGCTATCTGGGTTTGCAGCCGAAAAATAATTTTCTTGAGATTAATTGGTTGCTCAATCAATATTCAAATGACATTAAGAAGGCTCAAAAGAATTTAATGGAGTTCACCTTGCAAGATTTAAACTTCTGGAATCCTGATGATATTGCTCATGGTAATTTTCTTTTAGGATCGGAAAATTTCCATAAACAAATAATTGAAAACTACATTAATTCAGAAGATCTCACTTTCGACATTCAATATTCCAATGAATTTATAGTTAGTAAAAATTTTACTCAAGAATTTTTGATTAAGACTGCTAATGATCTTCCTTGCTCTCAGCAAGAGAAACAAGAATTTCTAACTTATCTATTGAAAGAGTATACAAATCTAACACTTGTAGAAATTAGCTCTATTGTGAATAAAAAACCTAAAACTGTTAGTAGGTCTGTTATTCGAGTAAAGAAAAAAATTCAGGAGGATCAATGGTTAAAAGAACTTCTAAGCTTGTAAATTATCTTGGTTATGGTGGAAAGTGGAGGTACGACCCCACTGTTTAAAACTTATATACTTCCCAAGCTTTTTCTTGAAGTTCTTTGTTCTTGATTTTATCGCAATTGCCATGCAGGAATTTATTAGTCAGTAGATTTGGATATGTATTCAATTGTTTGTATAAACCAAAAGTTTTCTCAACGGTAGCGAGCATCAGTGGTTCATCCATACCTTGCATATATGCTGAAACAGCATGATCAACTTTACGCAAAAGCGTTTCTAAATTATTGCGATGAAAATCAGTACCACCACCATGTCCATGATGAATGGCATCTTGGTCACTTGAACTCTGATGTGTTTGTAATTGCTTCTCTATAGACTTAGCACCTATAGCTTCATTGACGTTATGTGGAAGATTTTCTATTCTAATTTCTTCAATATCTCTGTGATCTACTTTAAAAAACTTAATGTTGTTCTCAGTTAAACTGAGTAAATAAAATTTGTTCATAATAATTACCTTCCTTAGTTGATTTTAACACAAATCATTTCTGCTGAAAGTAATTTTAAGATTTAGCTTAAGGTATCTTTAAAGAAAAGTCTGTCCAAAGAAAACTTTCCAGCGCCAATGGTTAGGAAGAGTATAGAGACTGCTAAATAGATCGCTGCCGGTTCGTAAGAAGATCCTGGAGCCATAGTCATATTCACAAAAGGATCTTTAAGCATTACTGCATGTGTTAAAACAGCAACGACCATGGTGAACATTATTCCTAGTGATGCAAGCCTCGTTAGCAAACCTAATATCCAAGCGGCACCACCACCAAATTCAGCGACCGCTGCAAGTAGTTGTAGAAAGCCTGGCACGGGAGCATCTGGTCCCATCCATGCCATTGGGTTTTGGATTTTACCCCAACCGTGATAAATGAAAGCTAATCCCGCAACGACTCTTAGTATGAGTAATCCAGCTGATATTGCTGTTGATTGATTAGATGTACTAAAAAAACATTTAACTGTATTCATGATATTTAACTTTAATCTAGTTGTTAATAAAGGTTTGGTCAAGTTAAAAATTCTATTGACACAATATTTCCAAATAAGATAATATGTTAAATTCGCGAGTATTAATGAGTAAAACTCTTGTAATAACATCTAAAAGTAAAGAAAGCTCCGTACCCTCAAGGTATCAAAAAGTTTGTTATGGAAAAACTAATAACCCTGTTAATTCTCCAATAATAGTCCCAGAATCTATCCCTGTAACTTTGGCAAAAATGGAGAGTCCTGAAACAAAACTATTAGGATTAATTACTTCAACTTTTAAAAGAGTTGGCAAAGATATTTTTAAATTTAGTGGACCTCATGGTTATAGAAAAATCTTGGAATATTTGATGAATAAGAATAGGGAGTTTAATCCTGCTTTTGCCTTAGATCAAGCTTTTAGAAAGACTAATCAAGGTACCGTACTTCATCTTAATCAACAAGCAATTCAAGATACTGCAAACAAAATATATCAAGAACATTTTCAATCAATAGCTAAAACTAATACAGTTGGAGTGATTGAAAGGCTTGTTAAAGAGAGAGTTGCTAAAAAAGTAGATAGAGTTACTGATAATGATGCCTTATTGTTTGGAGAAATGCATTCTTCATTTGCTACTAAAGAAGGCAAATTAATTAACCCAGCTACAGATTGGTTAATTGCTAATATACCTAATCTCTGGAATCAAGGTTATAGAAATTTGGTTTTTGAACTTCCTCAAGATATTGAAGTAGAGGACTTTGCAAAAAATCCAGTTGCTAATTTTTATAGTAAGTCATTAGAGTTTATAGAAGCCGTACAAATTCTGAGAGATAAATTAGAAAAAGAAGTACGCAAACATAATCTAGCAGATGATCCTATTGCTGATATTCTTTTTTCACGAGTTGATGAATACTTAATAGAGGCTAGAGCAAAGCATCTGGAAGCTAAAAATATTCAAAGAAGTAATAGACAAGTAGTAGACAATACTTTTTTCAGATGGCAAAAAATATTAAATGCTGCTAAAAATCAAGGTTTTCAAATTAGTTTTGGTGATGTCAAAAGCAGAACTCGTCTAGAAAGATTAGTCCTTGAGTATCCATTTCTTGATATTCTAAAACAATTGAAACAAAATCCTCGTTTAACACAAGATAGTAAAGGTTTAAAATTCTTAGAGTTCTTTTTAAATGATAAATATACTAGGCTTAATCAACTGAGAGATATAAGCTTAGCTTCTACAATTAGAGAAAGAGTTAAAGCCGATAAAACCATTGCACTTCTAGGATCTGCTCATACAGTTGATATGCCACTTGCAGGGCATTACTCTACTACTCAAATTTTAAATCAAGGAAGTTTTTCTTTAAGTGAAAAAAAAGAACCAATTCCAGTTACTGTAGTAAAGCTTGAATTTGCAGAAGAAAATAATTTAAGTAAAGCTAACTTGAGATTCTTAGAAGAGTTTCACCATCTTAGTGATATAAAATATCCAACAATCTTTCTAACTAATGACTCGCCTTTACTATCTAAACGAACATGGAATAGTATGCAAACATTTAAACGCAAACCTGGTGAAGCTAAATATGAATTAGTACCTAGTAAACTCGGTGATGCTATTTGTAATGCCGTCGTAACTTTTCCTAAGATTCAAGCAACTTAGTAATCATAGTTATTAAGCAACTACTATAGGCTTAACTTCTGAATGAAGAGACTCTTCTCTAAATGATCTGCCACTACTAGGTGATTTTTTTGGATAAGCCTTTAGTGGTTTTGTGCTTCCAGATATCGCTTCAATAATTCTTTTTTTGAATGCTTCCATATATTCTGGCTTTAGATCAAGACGGTTTTCAACATTTATTGAAATAGAGCTTTCTGTCGAATCAGAATCTTCCATTGAGATTGACTCTTCCTTTGAATCTGTGGCTTTAGTAAAAAGATATATGGAGATAATATTATTTGTCTTTAGGGCTTGTAATCTTTCTGGTTTAGTAACTAAAGCAATGGCTTCAATTTTCTTATCGTCAAACTTTAAAGTGAGATCAATCATTTTTTCATCAATTAGATCCGCATCTAAAATGACATAAGGATTTCCATCAGCTAAATGCTCTTGGATTGATTGAGTTTCTTTAGATTGTTTTGGAGTTGATGCTGGTGCTAAGAATGGTTCTGAAACCGGCATTGGCTGCCCAGGAGAAGCTGTAGGATTTGTAGGATCTGTATAAGCATAAGGGTTATATAAAGCATGTGCATCTAACTTACGACTTTGCATAAAAGTATTATATCGTTTTGCAGTATATTATCAAGCTTTTCTTCCTGAAATATAAGCATCAGCAATTACTGTGCCACTCAGGTTTAAATGATCTGAATCATCAAAGTTTTGATCATTCAAATAGCCTCGAAGATCTATAAATTTGATTTCAGGATATTTGTTTTTAAGTTCACTTCTCTTATTCTCAAACCAACCGAGGTCATATTTAGTTTTATATGCATCCATAAAGGCATTGGTCATAGGTAAAGTTACAGCTATGATTTCAATATTTTCTGATTTACATAAGTCAATTAGCTTATGCAAATAAAGTTCTAAAGTTTGATTGTAATAACCCTCTGGAAAGAGCTCTTTGACACGTTTCTGAGCCTTAGTCTTTTGCTCTTCTGGGCTCAACTTAGAGAAATTTTTATTAGACTTCTCAGAGCTTTTTAGCATTTTCTCTTCATCAATTTTTTTACCACTAATGTAGCCAAGAATTAAATCTGATTTGCCAACATAAGGGAAGAAAGTTCCGGAAACATAGTCTTTAAAATTTTCTAAGTAGCTGTGATCTATCTTGGTGAGTTCGATGTAATCTATATAGTTATTCCAGTAATATAGATGTGCTTTCCTTGAAAATTTATTTCTAGCAAAGCTATTTAAATTTAGAGGAATGATTATAGTTTTGATTTGTTTTTGCTTAAGAGACTTTTTGAGTTTGTAATAAGTTTGCATGTAGTTCTCACCACCAGTTGCAAAATTAAAAATACCCAAATCGCTATTAGTTTTTAGAATCTTGATATTGTGTGAATCGCCGGTTACTAAAGTTTTAATCTCAAAGTTTGAGTTATAGAATGCTTTATCTCTGGTAACCACAGTTGTTTTGGCACAAATGACATTCTTGAAAAGATAGCTAGGTAGGAAAAGGAAAAGAGCCAAATATAAGGCTATTAAGGCGATTTGGTAAGAGTAAGAGAGAAATTTGTTTTTAGAGTTTTCCATGCTGAAAGTTAAAGCTAATGGAGGAAAGTTTACTATACTGCTAGTTTTAACTTTTAATAAGCAATATATATTGACTTAAGAACTGTTGCCCAGGTAGGATTATCTTGTGAGTCTTGCCTCGGCTAATGTAAAACGTTCACCAAAAACTCTGGCAGCCCTTAGCGTTTTAAGAGAGATCGGTTTTTTAAAAGCACAGGAAAGAACAGATTCAACTGTAGCAAGAGATGAAGCGAGTTCTATTTGTGCGCGCCGAGATCCAAATTTAAATGAAATAATATATCTCCCACTTCAAGGTATAAGGCAAAACATTGAGATTAATGTGAAAGCTAGCTCAGGAGATAAAAAAAGGACATTTATTGTCAACCCTGATATCAATTTAAAATCTTTAAAAGAAAATTGTGATAGAGCTAATATAATTTTGCCAACTATAGACTCAGAAACTTTAAAAGTTGCTCGTGATATTTCTGCTACTCTGCAAGGAAAAATATTTAAAGACTTTACAAGCTTCAAACAAGAATTTCAAAAAGAGTTTAAAACTAAATATAATGCTTTAACTAATATTGATATAAATGCAGCAAGTTATATTTCCTGCCTCTTAGTCACTCGCTCTCAGACTAGACCTGAGGCAGAAGGAAAAAAATTCCCTCAAGGCTTTTTAGAATTAGATGATGCTTTCCCTGAGAAGGTAAAAACTTTAGTGAGATTCATTCTTGCTGAAGAACATGCATGTAAAACTGCAAGGGATTTAGAAGGTTCAAACGGTAGTTTAACTCCTAAATTAATTCAGTCTGGACTAGCTACCTTTGCTAAAACAGCTACTGTATTTGATTTGCTCAATATGGCTTACCCAGGCTATCTTGACGGTGATTACCCATATATCCGAGCACATATGCTTGAATGCGGAGGCAAGTGGGATACAGATGCTAACAACCTAGCTTCCTATTTTATGGTCCTATCCGCTCGAAGAATTTTCTTGGAGCAAGAAGGACTAATAAAAGATGGTCATTATGATAGGAAAAAAATCTTATCAACAGACTGGGGAAAAGTTTTTAATAGTAGCCCCTTAAGAAGTGCTTATAACAAGAAATTAGATAATTTAACTGGTCCTCTTGATTCTTTGGAATTGGCTGTCCCTACTATAGTTGGTATTGAAGAAGGGAAAATAAAACCTTGGGAATTTAAACAGTTAATTCAATGGTCAAAGCTTGATAGCCTAGGTAGGGCATCTATAGCTGAGAAATATATAAAACTATTAACTAAATGTGTTGTGCAACAAGCGCGATGCTTAAAAGCTTCTGGAGGGCTAGATGTAGCTAAAATCAAAAGAGAAAGATTTTGGCGTAATAAATTTGAAGAGGAATATAATGGAGCCATTCATAACTCAGGTTTCTCTGTTTGGGAGGCATTTAAGCTTACTTACCCTGACTCATGTGGTTCTAGAAAGGAACAACTAAATGAGTCTGACTTTATGGCTGAAGCTAAATGGAGTAATAAAGCAGGGGTTGAGAAATTCAAAATAAAGTTTGCAAAAGTACTTTATGAATTACTTCAGTGCTTAAAACAAACTGGTTGCATTATTACAAATGGAGCAATTTTTAATCCTGAAAAAGAATTTAAAACTTTAATTGTTCCAGAAGAAGCATATAAATATTTAAACACTAAGCAAGCTATAAATATTAATGATTTTCCTCAAGAGGGACTTAAAGATTTAGTATTTTTTGTAGTACCTTACGATGAAGTAAATGCCTTGCAAGGCAATGCAAGTCTATGTTTTGGAGCAGGTGAATTGTCGAAACTTGGTATAAAAGCTAAAAAAAATACCGTTGAAAAGTTATCTAATTTAAAGTTGATTGGATTTAAGTCGGTTGATATAGAAGAAAATCCTCAATTAAGATTAAATGGTCTAACTCTTGCTGATTTTGCTAACCCTTTATCAATGCAGCCCTTGCGTATTGGAGCAAAAGAAATAAAAGATATAAAAAATTTCTTGCTCTCAAAGAGAATATTGTTGGATGTAATTTTAAGTAGTAGTGGACTTGCTGTTCCAATGAAATCAATTGCAAGAAGTAGTGTTCATAAGGCTTTTGAAGTTTTACTGGGTGCGGTAAATCCACAAACCGGTTGTTATGGAAATACTGATATAGATCCTGATATGGTTACTAATAATAATACAATTACTGGAGAATCACGCATGGAATCCACTAAATTATTGAAAGATTTTAAAAAAGATGATTGGGTTCAGTGGATGAAAGAAAGTTATCCTGCGCCGGATAGAGAAAATACAATCTTAGTGAACTTAGAATCTCACCATGAAAATAAAGCAATTGGTGTAAGACCGACTAAACTATTGAAATCCTGTAAGGAAGCTATTAGTAATGTTGCGAAAAATCTACCAGCTTTAGAAAAGCTTCTTGTCGCAAAGAGTTCAGGAAAGTATATTTTTAGTGAAATGAAATTGGGTGTGTTGCTACGACTAATAAAAGACAAAGTGTTGGATATGAGTTATTTATCTGCTGATGTAATTACTGCTATGAGAGAGTATATAGATAAATTATATTCTTGGAGATCTGGTAATAAACATGTTCGAGATATTTTATTAGACAGTATAAGTTATAACAAAGCTGCACTTAATAAACCAACTCCTATTGGTGTTTTAAATAGAATTGTAGAGAATGTTAGTAAGTTAGCAGCTTAAGGAAGATATCTTCTGTTTAGTTTTGATTTGCTTTCCAATACTTAGCAATAAAAGATGCTGAGAGTAAATGCCAGATCGCGGCAAACATACAGGGCACCGCTGCAAGCGGCATGAAATGTGCAGTTGCAAGCACCATGGCTAAGCCAGCATTCTGCAGACCCACTTCAATGGTAATAGCTCTAAGTTGCTTGTAATTTTTTATCCAAAATCTTGGGAAATAATATCCTGCAAGCCAACCAAAAATATTATGCAAAATTATTGCTGCTAGCATTTTGGTTACATTCATCCAAGTCAATGTCTCTGTATTAAAACTTTCAAGTTTTTGATGATTCAAATCAAACATAGTTGCCACAATTAAAGTCACTGAAATGATTGCAAGTGAAGGTGTTGCAGAGCTTACTTTCCCTGCAAGCTTAGGGAAGAATTTATGGCAAAGTATTCCTAAGAGTACGGGTAGTAAAACAACCTCAACTGTAGAAATCACTAAAGACCAATAGTCTACGACAACCCAACTACGAGCATAAAGGAAGATGAGTGACGGTAACATTATTGGTGTTAAGAAAGTCGAGAGCGAAGTCATGCCGATAGAAAGTGGCAAGTCAGCTCCCGCTAAGTAAACAAAAATATTAGACGCTACTCCACCTGGCGCGCAGCCAACTAAAAGTAAACCAATGGCAAATTCTTTGGGCAAAGAAAAAATCTCTGCAAATGCAAAAGCTAAAAACGGCATGAATAAATAAAGTGTAGATATACCAATAATCACTGGCAGAGGCTTGCTGATTACTTTATAGACTTCATCTATTTCAAGATTTAAGCCCATCAAAAATATAGTTAACGCTAGTAAGAAATTAACATAGGGCATCAATACATTGCTAAGACCAGGAAAAAAATAACAGAGTACTAGAGTAACTAAGAGTAGTGGAATAAAATTGTTTTCGAGGATTTTGTTCATAGAGATTAAGCTTCTTGCCAAATTCTTAGATATTCTTTTAATGCCTGAAGCTGATTTGGAATTCTAGCTTCGAATTTTTCTAGAATTTCCCGAAAACTAAGAATGGCATTTCCACAACTATTTCCACAGATCTTACACAAGTTACGAAAGGTTTCTTCTATCTGTCGTAATTTCTTAAAAACGGCAACAAAGCTAAAAACTTTTTTTATTGTTTCTGCTTCATCTTTACTAATACCAGTTAATTCAATCTTGCCAGAATTTGGATCAAATGATTGGACTGCTAATTTATCCAAATTTATTTTATGCAAAGCCTCTTCTAAACCAGTTTTCCCTTCCTCTGTCGAATCGGAGAATTTTTCTTGATTCTCCAAATTAAGCCCGCAACGTTCTTGTAGAATTTTGGTAAATCTTTCTGATACTCTAGCTCCTTTGTCTAATAAGGGTAAAGAAAAAACAGTATCAAAACTTGTAGCCATAAGGCAGTTATCTTAGCAATTGACAAAAAGTCTCGTTGAATAGCGGAGACTATTGGGGTTGAACCGCTCAGGCCCTCCTGTGTGACTGCTTGTGCTCTAACCAACTGAGCTATGCCTTATAAAAAAGAAAGCCCTCGTGAAAAATGGCGGAGACGAAGGGACTTGAACCCTCGACCCCCTGCGTGACAGACAGGTGCTCTAACCAACTGAGCTACGCCCCCATGTCTTTAAGACTTAAGCGTCCACCACTTTCACTGGGCAAAATAATCCCTAAAACTTGGAAGATTAAGGGATTGCGGTCTA